>JAISYN010000102.1 GCA_031269915.1 Synergistaceae bacterium | reverse complement strand
ATCGAATCGCGCTTCTGCTGTTTTATGCTGTCGCCTATCCGGCGCAGCATATCGCGCGACGCCCCTTCGAAACTCCGGGCTATCAGAACTAATCCGTCGATTTGTACCGCATGTTCCAGGCTGTTTTTCGCGTCTTCTGTCAAGACCTTCAAAGCAAGTTCCTGATTTTTGCGTTCGAGGGTTTTTTTCTCGTTCAGCAGCGATGCCGCCTTGGCCGCGGATGAATCGGCGTCCGTCTCTAAAATGTCGCACAGTTCGCGCACGACCGAAACGCTGTCTTGAAACGCCGAAAGCGCCGCTTGACCGCAGACGGCGATTATCCTCCTGATGCCTGAGCCTATACCTTCGTCCCTGGTTATCTTTATAAGCCCGATCTCTCCCGTGGAACGGACGTGGGTACCGCCGCAAAGTTCCGTCGAAAAACCTGGGATTTCGAGCACTCGTACGATATCTCCATATTTTTCCTCAAAGAGAGCTTTCACTCCCTCTTTTTTAGCTTCCGTATATGACGTGACCCTCGTTCGGACCGGGAGCGCCTCCAAAACTCGCGCGTAGACGATGTTCTCGACCTCGATCGCCTGCTCCGGCGAAAGAGGCGCGAAATGGCTGCAGTCGAACCTGAGAAAATCAGGAGTTACCAGAGAGCCGGCTTGGCGGACGTGCGGGCCCAATACGCGGCAGAGCGCCTCGTGCAGCAGGTGCGTCGCCGTATGGTGTTTTCTGATGGCGCTCCGTCTTTCCGAATCTATGGACGCTTCCAGCGTCATGCCGGTTTTTATCCTGCCGGCGGCAAGTCTGCCGGAGTGTACGATCAGACCGCCGCACGGCGTAACGGTATCGGACACGTCAAAACGCGCGCCGCCTCCCGGCAGAACGAGAACGCCGGTATCGCCGACCTGTCCGCCTCTCTCGGCGTAAAAAGGCGTGCGCGACAGGACTATCTGAGCTTCGGACCCCTCGGATATTTCATCAGTAAGGACGCCGTCCGCGATGATAGCCGTTACTTCGGCGCTTTCGGAATCCACATCGTAACCGTCAAACGGGGTGGCGCCAAACTTGTCCGTGAGTTCGCCGTAGACGTTTTTCTCCATAACCGCCGCCGACTGTCTGTTAGCGGCGCGGGCGCGATCTTTCTGGCGCTCCATCTCCCGCCCGAAATCATCCTTGGTCACTCCGATCCCGGCCTCGGAACATATTTCCTCGGTGAGTTCGAGAGGAAAACCGTACGTGTCATACAGCAGAAACGCGAGTTCTCCGGGGAGGTCGCCTCCTATGCCTATCTTGCCGAGTTCCCTGTCCAGTATCTCCATTCCCTGAGCGAGTGTTCGCGCGAAACGGTCTTCTTCCAGCGAAATTATTTGCTCTATCGCGGAACGGTGTTCTATCAGTTCATTGTACGCTCCGCTCATTATTTCGCTGACGACCGGAAGCAGCCCGGTAAGAAAGGGCTTGTCGAGGCCTATCAGCCTGCCGTGCCTCGCGCTGCGGCGAATGAGCCTGCGCAGCACGTAACCCGGACCGTCATTCGATGGCAGAACGCCGTCCGCTATCATGAAAGCGGACGCCCTCAGGTGGTCGGATATCACCCGGACGGAAAGGTCTTTTTTCGGGGAATCGCCGTATTTCGTTCCGGCAAATTCGCAAGCGCGATTAATTATCGGCCTGAAAAGGTCGGTATCGAAATCGCCGTTCACTCGTTGAACGACGGACGACAAGCGTTCCAGCCCCATACCCGTGTCGATATTTTTTTTCGGAAGAGGCGAGACGCGTCCGCTTTCATCCCGTGAGTACTGCATGAAAACGAGGTTCCATATTTCGAGATATCTGTCGCATGAACACCCGACTCCGCAGTCGGGGCGGCCGCATGAAAAATCGGGCCCCTGATCGTAGATTATTTCCGAACAGGGACCGCACGGCCCAACAGGGCCGGCGGCCCAGAAATTGTCGTCGTCGCCGAGGCGGATTATCCTGTCGTCGGACAGTCCGACGAGCGATCGCCATAAATCGTGCGCCTCGTCGTCGTCGAGATATATCGTGGCGTACATGCGCTCGGGATCGAAACCTATGTGTTCCGTCAAAAACGTCCATGCCCAGGGAATTATCTCTTTTTTGAAATAGTCTCCGAAGCTGAAATTGCCCAGCATTTCGAAAAATGTATGATGCCTCGCCGTGTGTCCGACGTTTTCTATGTCGTTGGTCCTTATGCACTTCTGCGAAGTGGTCGCCCTCGTGACCTCCGGCGTGAGCAGACCGAGAAAGTAGGGTTTGAACGGTACCATTCCAGCCACTGTAAAGAGCAGCGTCGGGTCGTCGGGAACGAGCGGGAAACTGGGGTATCGCTTGCAGCCGCGTTCCTCGAAGTAAGAGAGAAATAGTTCGCGCAGCTCGCCCGAACTTCTCCATTTCATCCTCTCGGCGTTCGCCATCATTGAAACTCCCTCCAGATATCGACAATATACATAAAAAACCGCCGATTACGGAAAGACCGCTTTATTATCAGGGGCCTGAAGGGTGAAGATTTAAATCCTTGCGGCGCCTGTATTCCTAAACGTCAAAACATCGTTTAAGCAAATTAATCAGCGTTTCCTCAAACCAAGCGTTTTCATTAGGATTATACCAGATGAAACAGTTGGTATGAACGTCCCGAGTTTAACGGCAAAGCCGCAAGTTCGTTCGGGCGGCATATAGACGACGCGCTCGTCGGCGCGCGCATGTGATATAATCGCGAATCGATCGCCTCAAATTTTCAAGGATATGGAGCGCCGATGATGAACACTCCGCTCGAAATACTGAAACTGGTCTTCGGTTACGGCTCGTTCCGGCGAGGACAGGAAGAAATAATAAACGAGATAATGTCGGGACGGGACGTACTAGGAATCATGCCGACCGGCGCGGGCAAATCGGTCTGTTATCAGATCCCCTCCATTATGGCGAGCGGCGTTTCCATAGTGCTGTCCCCTCTCATATCGCTCATGAAGGATCAGGTTGACGCGTTGCGGCAGAACGGGGTGCAGGCCGCAGCCATCAACAGTTCCATGGACTGGGAGGACGTGCTGTCGACACTGCGGCTGGCGAAGCAAGGGAAGATATCCATGCTGTACATAGCCCCTGAAAGGCTTGGCGGCGAGGGGTTCAGGGATTTTCTGTCGTCGGTCGGCATATCGCTGGTTATAGTGGACGAAGCGCACTGCGTTTCGCAGTGGGGGCACGATTTCAGGCCGTCGTACCTCGCGATAGCGCCGGTCGTATCCGCGCTTCCAAGCTGTCCCACAGTGGCGGCGTTCACTGCTACGGCCACTCCGGAAGTGCGCGAGGATATCATAAAACAGCTCCGCCTGCGCTCCCCGTTCGTCCTGACGACCGGTTTCGACCGGGAGAACCTGTTTTTTCAGGTGGAAAGCCCTGCGGACAAGATAGAGTATCTCATGGAATACGTCAGAAAATTTCCCGACATGCCCGGAATAATTTACTGTTCCACCAGAAAAACGGTGGAAAGCGTGTGCGGGACGCTCGCCGCGCGCGGGGTGAAAGCGGTCAGGTATCACGCGGGACTGGAGGATTCCGAGCGCCTCAAAAATCAGGAGGATTTTATTTACGACAGGGCGACGGCGATGGTGGCCACAAACGCATTCGGCATGGGCATAGACAAATCCAATGTCCGCTACGTGATTCACTATAACATGCCGGGGAGCATAGACAATTACTATCAGGAGGCTGGGCGCGCCGGCCGCGACGGCGTCCCGGCGGACTGCATACTGCTTTTCGGCAGGCAGGACATAGCGACCGCGCGTTTTTTGATATCGAAGGGCGAGGATGAGGGGACGAAAAAAACCGCTTACAGAAAATTACGGGACATGATCGACTACTGTCACACTGGTGGATGTCTGAGGCGGCACATCCTCAATTATTTCGGAGAAACGGGCGGCGCGGACGGTTGCGGCGAGTGCGGCAATTGCCGGTCGGTGACGGAGCGCCGCGACATAACCGTGGAAGCGCAGAAAATACTTTCGTGCGTCTACCGCGCGGCCGAAAAAACAGGCGGAAAGACATACGGAATGGCCATGCTGTCAGACATACTTCGAGGGCGTTCGACCAGCGGCGTCAGAAGGGAACAGATAATATCCCTCGGTCTGGACGCCGTGTCGACGTGGGGAATAATGAAGGAATATACCCCGGGCGAGTTGATGGACATGTCGAATTTCCTGATAGCCGAGGGGTATTTAAAGGCGGACACAGAATTCGGGACATTATCGTTTACCGATCGCTCTTTCCCGTTTTTGAAGAGCAAGTCGAGGCTCTTGATGAGACGCCACGAGGAGCGAACCCGCAAACCAGCGTTCAAGATAAACTCAAAAGACGGCAAAGCGCCCTTCGGCATGTTCGAAGCCCTTCGCAAAGTGAGGCGCGAAATCGCCGACGCCGAGAAAGTGCCGCCCTATGTGGTGTTCTCCGACAAAACTCTGTCGGCCATGTGCGAAGCCGCTCCGTCCGACGAGGATGAACTTTTGTCGATTCCCGGAGTCGGAGGAACCAAGCTCGAAAAATACGGAGCGCAGTTCCTCTCCGCGATCAGAAAATGGATGGAAAACAACAATTAGTCGTGACGCCGGCGAGCCCGGGCGGCGACAGAGGTTTTTTGACGTGTTGTCTAGTCCGCCGCGGCTGCGGCATTTACAGTGAAACTTTTTGCGTTGTCAGCGTATAGTAAACTGCCCGGCGATTATACGTCGTGAAGTGCTGCCGAAAAGCGCCGGGTTTCAGCTATGACCTTGTGATGATCCCTATTATTATCAGGGCGACGGTCGACAGGAAGACGGCCGCAATGATTATGTCGAGCGTCTTGACGGATATATTGATATGTTCGTACATATTGCGGCGCAAACCCAGGGCCTGTTCCGCCTTTTCCCGCTTCTTAATCTCCTCCTCTCCGCCGTCGTCCATGCTATTTCTTCGCTATGTATTTGCGGACGTCTATCGCGACGGCGAGTATTATTATCAGCCCCTTGATTATGTATTGATAATAGGGGTTGACGCCGAGAAAATACAAGCTGTAGTTTATGACCTGAAGTATTATGACGCCTATCAGGACGCCTGGGATCGTTCCAACGCCGCCGGTGAACGAGACGCCGCCGATGACGCAGCCGCTGATGGCGTCCAGTTCATAGTTGAGGCCGGTCGCCGTCGTGACGCTCTGTACCCTTCCGGCTTCCAGAAAGGACGCTATGCCGTAGAGTATCCCGGCCACGACGTAAACCCCCAAGATATTGCGGGTGACGTTGACGCCTGAAACGGCCGCCGCTTCGGGATTGCCCCCGATCGCGAACATGTTTTTGCCCAGGGTCGTTTTGTTCCATATCACCCACATGATCGCGGAACATATGACGAGATATATCACCAGATACGGCAATTTCATGAACCCGAGGTCGAAAGAGCCGTTCACTATGTTTATGTAACGGGAGTCCAGGCTGGCAAGGGGCTGAGCGCCGTTTTTCTGGCTGTCGATGTACAGGCAGAGCGCGCCGTACGCGATGAGCTGCGTGCCGAGCGATATTATAAACGGGTGCATTTTAAGCACGGCAAAGCCGAAAGCGTTGAGGGTGCAGAAGGCGATCGCCAGCAGTATGGAGAGCAGGAGAGGGATGATAATGGGCAGCGGTTCGGTTATGTTCGGATACATCCTGGACGCGTACGTCACGCTTTGCAGCAGCGACGCGGAAACGGCCGCGCAGCAGCCGAGTATGCGCCCGGCCGACAAGTCCGTGCCGGTGTAGACTATCATTCCGGCGACCCCCAGCGCGAGAATTCCTCTCGTGGACGCCTGCGCCAGGATTTTACTCAGGTTCGAGAAGGACATGAAATTGGGTTCGGCCACGATCACCGCGATTATCAACACGCCTAGTATGAAGTAGAGCGAGTAGTTGAGAAGCCATTCCTTCCACTTTGTGCTGCTAAGAGAATCGTTCATCTGAACTCCTCCCAGAAAATCAGACGTATTTCGCGGCAAGGCGCATTATCTGCTCCTGAGTAGCGTCCGCGATGTCGAGCATGCCGGCGAGCCGTCCGCCGGACATGACTATTATCCTGTCGGATATGCCCAGCAGTTCGGGCATCTCCGACGACACTACGATTATTCCCTTGCCTTCGGCGGCGAGGTTCATGATTAGCTGATATATTTCGGCTTTCGCGCCGACGTCAATCCCGCGCGTCGGTTCGTCCAGGAGAAGGACGTCCGGTTTCGTCAAAAGCCATCGCCCGATTATGACCTTCTGCTGGTTGCCGCCGGACAGGTTCCGTATGTGCGTCTTATGAGCCGGGGTTTTGACCTTCAAGCTGTCGATGACCCACTGCGTGTCGCCGTGCATCCTCCTGCCGGATAGAAATCCGTAGTGTTTGTAGCTGTTGATGTTCGCTATGACCGAGTTGAACGTCACGTCGAGCCCTCCGAATATCCCGGTCGAACGGCGTTCCTCCGTGAGCATCGCGAACCCGTTGTGAATCGCATCTGACGAACTTTTGTTGTTTATACGCAGACCGTCCTTCGTGATTGTGCCCTCCGAGCGATGCGCGATTCCGAATATCGTTTCGAGCAATTCGGTGCGCCGGCTGCCGACGAGCCCGGCGATCCCGAGTATCTCGCCCTTCTTCAGGGTGAAGCTGACGTCCCGGCACGTGGGGGCGTACATCCCC
>JAISYN010000203.1 GCA_031269915.1 Synergistaceae bacterium | reverse complement strand
ACCTCATTATGAAAGTAACATTGGTGAGCCGTCCGGGGCTCGAACCCGGGACACCTGGATTAAAAATCCAGTGCTCTGCCAACTGAGCTAACGGCTCTAATATCACGAGCGATAATTTTACTCGGGCATACCGGATAAGTCAAGGCAAGCTTCGTAACCCAAATCTCCACTTTTTGTCCGCTGTTTGTCCGCTACTGCACAGTCCTAAATTTTCTTGCGGTGATGAACTTTGAAAGTAAAAAATAGGCAAAGAGTTTACGGCAAAGCGGTACCTCAAATTCTCGCGTGTCCGGTATATTTTGTCAGCGAGTACGCGCTCCGGGTAAAAACCCTCTTGACCCTCCAAGTGCAAGTTTTTTGAGCGGTTTCGGCCTTTTTGCCCGCGTTTATTAGTTGTGCAGTGGACGCTACTTGGCTTGCGTCATTGCTGATATTCCACGGGAGACGCCGTATCGTTCTGGACGAGGCCCATTCTCCACGCGAGTACCGCAGCCTGTGTACGGTCTTTGAGATTCAGTTTTTTCAACAGATGCGAGACATGGTTTTTTACGGTTTTTTCGCTGAGCACCATTTTGTTTGAAATCTCGAGATTGCTGAAACCCTGCGAAAGCCAGAAAAGCACTTCTTTTTCCCGCTCTGTGAGCATCTGCATGACGTCGTTTTCTTCCCTGTGCTTCTGAAAACTGGAGAGCAGTTTGCCCGCGACTTTCGGATCGACGTAGGACTCTCCACTATACACCGCTCTCACTGCCGCCAGCAGGTCTGGCATACTGGAGGATTTTAATATATATCCGTTAATTCCAAGCGCGGAAAGGTTGGCAAGGTGTTCCTCGTCGTCGTAAGCAGTTATCGCCACGAATTTCGTGTGAATATTGGCGCCGTGCAGGCGCTTTATCACCTGTCCTCCGTCCATCCGAGGCATATTGATATCGAGGAGCACGATATCAGGGTCGGCCGACAGAATGAGGTCGACTGCCTCCGCGCCGTCCTTGGCTTCGCCCACTATTTCAAGATCGCTCTCCAGCTCAAGCAGACGGCGAAGCCCCTCCCTAAAAAGACGATGGTCGTCAGCCACAACTATCCTAATTTTTCCCATTCTCATCTCTTCCTATCGGAACCCTCAACGCAATTTTCGTGCCCTTGTCTATCTTACTGTCTATATTGATGGTCCCGTTCACGAAATGTATCCTTTCAATCATGTTGGACAGTCCGAAAGAACCTCTCTCTGTCGCGGCCGACTTCCCCTTGTCGATATCGAACCCGCAACCGTCGTCGTCAATCGAAAGGCTCAATTCTCTGTCGGTAAAGCTGTATTTTATATGAATCTTTTTTGCCACACCGTGCCTGAGCGAATTCGATATGGCCTCCTGAACTATACGGAAGACGTTCGAACGCAATACCGATGGGAAATTGTCCTCCTCCTGCTGAAGTTCGAGATCAAACTCTATTCCGTGGCGCTCGCCGTAACTCTCGGCAAGCCGCCTTATCGCGCGGCCCAAACCTTTCTCCAGGCCAAGAGGTTGCAGATGAACCAGAAAACCCCTGAAATCCCCTATCGCCTCCTGAAGCTGCTCTTTGATCCTCCCCATTTCAACGTTGACGGCATTCAGATCGCCCTTGGCTATCAATCCGTCGAGATATTCTAAAGACAGCAGCGCCGCTGCGAACTGTTGAATGGGGCCGTCGTGTATTTCTCTAGCGAGGCGTTTATTCTCGCGTTCCACAAATTGCAGCGCGAGCGCGGTGGAATATATGTTGCCGGTCGATTTCAGGGACTCCATCGAATCAAGCTTGCTCTTCAATATTTCCGAGGCCAATCTGAGCTTGCCCATCATGTCGGTGCTGTGCCCCATAACACGCTCCATCCTTATCTTTTCGCGCTCAAGGTCGTCGCGTCTGCGCCTCAGGTAGCGTTCGCGCTCCTCGAAAGAGACTCGAAGGCGCATAAAGCGCTCCGCTTCCTCGTACATCCTGGCCTGGGCATCGTAATCCCTAGCCAGTTCAGCGTCGGCCAAAAGATGGCGGGCCTGTTTATATGCGTCCGTCACCGAATCGTTGGCGGTGAGGACATCCTTTATCTCCTTCTGAACATCGTTCCATTCTTCGTTCAAATCCCGCAGGCCAACCATTACGTCGTCGCGGATGCCGACCACATGATCTATACTGGATCCAAGAAACTCGTGGGTGCGATCAAAGACATCCCTCAACTTGAACCTATAGTTGTCTTCGGGCATTACCGGAAGCCCATCCTTTCATTGACTTAATAATTATATTATACTGAATAATTTTAACCATGTCACCATTATTTTTTGGTGGACTGGACGTTCGTTCTCAATGTAGTCAAATATTGCATTCCCGACAGTCGCGGACAACGGTAGCGTGAGCGGCGCTTCCGTTGTCCGTAACGGGCGGGGCTGAAACAGAGATGTGATAGAGCTATCGCTACTAGCCCATGTGGAGAGGGACAGGATCAGGGCCGCCTATAACCACGCAGAGAGACTGCCCGAGTGCAGGGAGATGATGCGGGCATAGGCCGATTGGCTGGACGTGCTGCGTGTTTGAAGGGGTTGGGGCGCGAAACGCGCCCCAACCGTATCCGAATATCCGCTACTTTCTCTTTCTCGGCGCGGTACGCAGCAGCGCCGCCGCGAGCAGGGCGAGCCCGAAAGCGCCAACGCCGCTCGAACAGCCGCCGCTGCTCGTATCGCTGGAGCCGGAGCTTGCGACCGTCGCTATCGTCGGATCCAGAATTTCGTTGTCTTGTGGGTCCCAATCGTAGTCACTGTTGTCTTGAATGCCCAAAGTGATGTAATACTCCTTGCCCTTAACTATCGTCTCGTCCGGGATCGGATTTCCGCTCGCGTCCGTGACGACGTAGAGCGCGTGATCGATCTCCGATATGCGGCCCGCCTTGCCGATGAGGACAGTCGGTTTGTTGTAGGGCCGGAGTTTCAGCAGTATCACGTCGCCGACGCGGCTGCCGGCCAGCGCGTTCAGAGTCGTCCTCAACGTGACGGCGGCCGTTTCGTTGGCCACAGGGGAATAAGCCGAGAAGACCGGCAGCTCGACGAATTTGTCCGGCGCTATCTTCGCGCGTGTGTCAGCGTCGACGGTATCCAGTATCACCGCCGCGTTCGCGATCACCTCGCCGTCCTCGTTTATTCTCGTGTAGGGATCGCCGCCGCCATTATCCGGCTGGAGGTCCCACGGCAGATCATATACTCAAACTTCGCACCCCAAGAAGTCGTCTGGCACCTTGAAAAATCAATAACGACCAGCAACAAAGAAGCGACATGGGCTTATACTTGGATAGTTGGTTCCACCACGAAACAAAAACCC
>JAISYN010000197.1 GCA_031269915.1 Synergistaceae bacterium | reverse complement strand
GCTCGGCCCCGCACAGGTCGGCCCCGCACAGGTCGGCCCCGCACAGGTCGGCCCCGCACAGGTCGGCCCCGCGCAGGGCGGCCCCGCGCAGATCGGCCTTGCCAAGGTTGGCCCCGCTCAGATCGGCCCCGCGCAGTTCGGCCCCGCGCAGGTTGGCCCCGCGCAGGTTGGTCCTGTACAGGCCGGCCCCGCACAGGTCGGCCCCGCGCAGGTCGGCCCCGTGCAGGTCGGCCCCGTACAGGCCGGCCCCGGCCAGGTCGGCCCCGGCCAGGTTGGCGCGTTCTCCATCATCTTCATTTTTGAGCCACAGCCTATGCCGCCGCAGCACCTCTTGCAGTTTTTCAGCGTCCATTTTTTCATTCCTCCTCAGCTCATATCTTCGTATTCCGCCGAGCTTGCCGCGGCAGTCAAGACTTGTTACAATGCACGCATGAAATGCGTATACTGCAAAAACGAAATCAAAAACTATATCCTGGCCGGCGCCGACATACTGGCCCGCGACCCCGCCGAGTCCAATCTCTTTGGAACGGCCACATACAGTATGGCGTTGGTCGAATGCCCGCACTGCGACATGATTTTTTTCCTCAAACCCTCGTCTAAGCGCCTCGAGGGAATGCGCCTTTTGATGGAGGACGAGTTGATGTCCTCGATGTCGGAGGGCGTCAAAGACATCAGCAAAATGACCTCCGAGGAAAAACACGCCAGATACGAAGAAATTAAAAAGGAACTTCTCCGGCAATATACGTAAATGACCAGAAAACAAAACCGCGACAACTCAAACCAGGACACGTGGAAAACCGATGTCAAGCTGACTTTCTCGGGTTTGACGCGGGACATCAAATGTTTTCTCCAGCCTCTCCGCAATCGAAATCTTAGTCATTTCACGCACCTCACTCTTCCCCCTTATGCGTTTCCTAAACTCGTCGGATACTGTTGTCTCTTTTTGGATCGAATTTGGCTCTTCCCCCGCCTTCCTCTGTACTCGTGCTTATCCTTTTCCACTTCCAGCTCGTTCAAACAGAAAGGCATGCGATAACCCTGTCCGTTAAGGCTGAAATCGACGCTGCCTGTTCCTTCCGTGTGGATTTCAACACTCATAGCTCCGATTTCAGCTTCTCCATTTTCCTTGATGATCCGCGAGCTGGTAGCTTACTTTATGATCAGCGAGCAGATAGCTTTCTTTATGGCCTTTTTCCACAGATTCCTCGATTTCTTATCCGTCAATATTATGAGCTTTCTCCATATATCCATCGAATCCTCTTCTTCGTCTATTTCCCACTCAGATGTATCCAGCATTTCTTTCGCCCTCCCTTGTAGGGGACGCCGCCCTCGGCGTCCCGCAGCCGCCGTCGTCATATCACTCTTCCCTCTTGCGGGCCTCTCGCGATTCCTCCTGGAGGCGGCTTCTCTCTTCCACTTCCTTTTTTAAAACGGACAAGTAAGGATCGTAAGGAAAGACTACGGGGGACTTGGTATTGTCGTCATACGGCTGTCCATCGAACCGGTAACTATCCCCCCTTTTAACATCCCAACATCTTTCATTGTGAGAGAAAACCGACGGATCTTTGTTTTCCCACTCGTCATCCGTTCCCTGAAGTAAAGTAATAGGCATCGCGTACAGAAGCGGTATTAACAGGGCTATCAAATATCCATAGCTAAAACCAGAATGATTTTGTCTCGCAATCGTCTCTATTATTTCAAGCAGATCGAGGCACATCAGTTCTTGCATAGGCTCTTTAAAAACGCCATCCTTGTCCATCCATCCCACCAAGCGAAATTCCGCCAGCGCGTATTGAATATCGGGATCGCCTGAGTTCAAATATTTCTTAATCATGGTTTATTCACCCTCATCTTTCGTAATTCCCGAGAACCTCTTCCAACTCAACGTGCGTCATCACTCTTCCCCCTTATTTACAACCTCATTTGTAACCTCACGGAGCTTCAGATTGTTCCAGTATCACGCGGGGCGAAAAACGCGCGCAGCCTGTCCTCGCAATCGTCTTCTCCGAAATAGCGACAGTTTATGCAGTTATCCGGGTGTGAACTGCCGCATATAAACTCGCAACCGTCTTCTCCGAAATAGCGACAGTTTATGCAGTTACCCGGGTGTGAACTGCCGCATAGAGAATTGCCGGGGAGAATAATAGCTCCCGTCAAATCAAACGTTTCGTCCAAAGTAAGCATCACGCTTCCCCCTTCCTCAATTCCGCCTTCCGTATCTCCCGCATTTTCACGGCGATATCAAGTTCCCTGCGTATGCGCTCGGCGGCCTCGTCGGGCGTCTTGTCCCCGGGCACCGCGCCCCACAGCAGGATATCGTCGCCGCGGAAACCCACACAAAATTTGTCGCTCTCAATACTCAACGCGTTCAATTCCTCCACCTCCCAGATTATTTCTATCTTCCATTCGCCCGGCTGCGGCCCGTTCAAAAGCTCCACTTCAGTGCACCCCAACACCTCGCAGAGCTTCTTTATGTCGGACGCTCGAGGCTCGCGCTCGCCGGACTCCCATCGACGTATGGTCATGAAGGACACACCCGTTAGTTCTGATAATTTTTTTTGCGAAAGCCCAACCTTTAACCGGTGACTGCGAATGTGACTTATTTGTCCCAAATTGACCACACCTTTGTTCAATTTAGAGCGATTATATTATGATGGAACAAAATGTCAAGTGTTTTAATAAAATAAATATTCTTTTTGGAACAATAGATTGTCTTTTTTTGCTAGATTGATTATTGCTCATATTTTGCTATTATTCGTCTAAGAGGTGTTCTAAGTGGAGCTATGCGAAAAGATAAAAACAAGACGAATGGAACTTGGCATGTCTCAAAAAAAGCTTGCCGATATGGTAGATGTTTCAATGTCTACAGTTCGTCGTTGGGAAGATGCGAAACGTAAACCAAATTTTGATGAAATTATCAAGCTCGCCGTTATCCTTAGATATAAACCGACATATCTTCTTGGTGAGTCGGATGAAGATACATTAACCCCTGATCCAAAGGTGCTTACAAGGTGCCACTTGCGAAATTTATGGCAAAGAAATCACCCTGGAGAAGAATGCCCGATAGACGACTTAGAACCCATGACGCCGGAGATAGCCGATATCGTCGCCAATTACGACAACTTTGACGACCCACTCCGCGAAGCGTCGAAAAGACTCATCGACTGCATGGATCATGAGCAGCTCCGCAAAGCCTACGAATATCTTCGCGACCAGAAACAATTAGGCGAGTTCTTGCGAGAAAAAGGCGCGTGAATATCGCTGACATAATGGGAGATGGTTTTGATTGCTGTATGGCCTGATTTATGAGGGATTATGGGGAACGCAAACCGCTCAGATATTCACATCCGCAATGTCGCTCATCTTCATCTTTTCTTTTTTGTTGATACCTTTTCAAAATAAAATATCTCAGTCAGTAGTTGAAACCATGCCCGGCATCCTTACGACGGTAGGACTTTTCGGGACGTTCTGGGGAATCGCCCTGGGCCTTGGCTCCTTCAACGTGGGCGACATCGAGGGCAGCGTGCCCGAATTGCTGGAGGGCATGAAGCTCGCTTTCTGGACGTCGATCTACGGCATGTTCACCGCGCTGATACTGCGGGTTGAGAATTTCGTCGCGGGCCTGTTCCGCCGCAAGGCGCCCGAAACCGGCGTTTCGGCTGACGATCTGTACCGCGTCATGCGCGAGCAAAAAGACATCCTCTCGGAACTGAAAAATTCCATCGGCGCGGACGGTGACCATTCGATCCTGACGCAAGTGCGCCTCATGAGAACCGATCTGCGGGAATTCCGCGAAAATATGGTGGACGAGTTCAGAAGCTTCGCTAAAAATATGGCGGATAACAACTCGCAGGCGCTCATCGAGGCTCTTAAAGAAGTCATAAGGGATTTCAACGCCAAGATAAACGAGCAGTTCGGCGACAACTTCAAGGAACTCAACCGCGCCGTGGGGGCGCTTTTGGAATGGCAAGACAACTACCGCGTTCAGATGGAAACAATGATATCCCAATTCAACCTCGCGGCCGAGGGAATAATATCGTCACAGCAAGCCATAGCGCAGATAAGGGAAGACACCGCGTCAATCCCGAGAGTTATGAAAAATCTCGACGCTCTGCTGCACCACCTCGATCACGAAGTAACCCAATCCGCCGAACTGCTTAAAGGATTTACCGCCCTCCGTCTCCAGGCCGACGAGGTATTCCCTACGATAAAAAAAGGTTTGGAATCATTGACCCGCGATTTGTCCGAGCGTGTGGATTCCTCCATGGATCACATCGAGTCGGTATTTTCCCAGCAGCAAAACTCGATGACGGCTATGGCGAAAAGGGTTTCGGAGATAAGCATACAGACGGACAGCGCGTTGCGCAAAGGTTTGGACGAGACACAAGGACTCTTCAAAAAAGCGCTGTCGGAAATCGAAACATCAATGAAAAAACAGTTCGATTCTCTCGACGAGCAAATGCAGCAGGAACTCGAAAAGGCGATAAGGCTGCTGGGCAGCAAGCTGGCCTCAGTCGCGCAAAAGCTCGTGGAGGATTATTCGCGCCTTGGGCAAAACATTCAAAGGCTGCTTGCGTTATCGGTGTCCAACAAACAGGAGGATGACTGGCCGCGATGAATTTCAACTCGCTCTTGAGGGTCAAAGAGGGCAAGCGGGAGGATTATTGGGTGTCATTCTCCGACCTCATGTCGGGTTTGATGGTGATCTTCCTGTTCATCGCCGTCACTTATATGAACAGCATAACCAAGGGCAAGGAAAAAATAGAGCAAATCGCGATAATGTGGAATCAAACGCAGGAGAATCTTTATCAGGATTTATTCGAGGAATTCAAGGCTGATCTCCCGAAATGGAAAGCGTCCATCAACAGCGAGACAATCTCTATCCGCTTCGAGGAACCGTCCGTTTTTTTCGATCCCGGCAGCGCGAATCTGACGCGGGGGTTCAAAGATATTCTTGACGATTTTTTCCCGAGATACCTCGACACTCTAAGTAAATACACCGACAACATAGCCGAGGTGAGAATAGAAGGACACACATCGTCGGAATGGATCGGGGCGAAGAGCGATTTGGAAGCGTATTTCAGAAACATGGAACTTTCCCAGAACAGAACAAGATCGGTATTGCAGTACTGCTTAACTCTTCCAGCTATTGCGCGGCAGCGCGACTGGGCCATCAAAACGATCACCGCGAACGGCCTTTCGTCGAGTTCCCCGATAATCGCCTCAAGCGGGGAAGAGAATTTTTCATTGTCCCGGAGGGTTGAGTTCAGGGTGCGCACCGACGCCGAACGGCGTATAGTGACTATTTTGGAGGGGATAAATTGAAGATCGCCCTTGATGAATCATTTCCCGAACTGACCAATTTGCTGCGAAAAATCGAAGCGAGAGAAATATCCTGGGTTCCGGCAAAACCAACGTTGCCAAAAGAAGAATTTACAATAGAGGTAAATCCGGCATCCTATCCAGAAATCACGAATGATATTTTCGTCAATCCCAAAAAACTGATCGCGTACGAAGGCATACCGTGTCTTATCTACATCCCTCAAGGAACGCTTTTCAGCATCCCGGAGGATTTGCCGAAATTTCATTTCATGGAATGCTCCACAATAAAAGACATGCGGAGAAACGGCAGATTTCAGAGATATATAATAACGAACGAAACATCGGGGCGGTTCGTTATGAACATGAGGGACAACTGGCACTCCGCAGGCGCGGAGAACAATCGCGTACGGTTAAATGTCTGCAAAAACTGTCTGAGGGAATACAACTACAAAAATTACAACGCGAGCAGGGATAAAGACGCGATAGTCAGAAACTTCGACATAAAATCTTTTTTCGGGGAATGTGAGGTATATTTTGACGACCTGCCTTTGAGACATGACGCTAATTTCATCAAGGATAATTATCCCAAAAATTGGGATGCGATTTCGCTCAGTTACAGAAATTCAATAGGATGGTGTTGTGAAATCTGCCACGCGGTATTTTCGGAACATCGCCATCTTTTGGGCGTGCATCACAGGAATGGCATAAAATCGGATGTTGACGTGGCGAATTTACAGGCATTATGTAAAGTCTGCCATTCTGAGCAATTTATGCACCAGCATTTAAGTATCACTGAAACGGAACGCCAAATCATCGAAGAATTGCGGAAAAAAAGCCAAGACGCGATTCGTATGTTTGCCTCATAAGGTCTTGATATCATGCTGAAACAACAGGAGGAATTCGAATGCTCATGAGACTCATATCCGCCATTCTGCTAGCCGCCGCCTTCCTTATCGGACTGCGGTTTAGAGTAAACCCGTTTCGTGGTTTTTATTTCTACAGTGGAGGCGAGAATAAGAATGAAACTCCCAAAAGCTCTATTCCTGATCCCAACCGCGATACTTTTCGGCGCCACCCTTGATGGCTGGCCCTACGTGTACTTCCAAATCCTGCGCTGGGCGACATGTATATGCGCCGTCCTGTACGCGCTGCGCGCCGCCGAATCCAATTCCAAACCCACCGCGTATATATTCGCCGCGATCGCGCTCTTCTTCAACCCGATAATCCCATTCCACATGAAGCGTCAAGCCTGGCAATTCGCCGACGCCGCCGCGGGAGTTTTCTTTCTATACCACGGAATAACAAATATTCCCCCGCTTAAAGAGAGGTGTTGAATGAAAAAAACTATCGGAAAAATCATTCCTTAAAATAGCTCGGGGGCAGCTCGAAAGCCGCCCCTTCCCGCCTCGACCCGGCCCCTCGGCTCCATTAGGAGCCAGCTAAGCATGTACCGGCGATCACACAGTGCTACTAGGTGGTATTATAACGTATTTCGGGGAGATGTATGGTGTAAAATATAAGCACAACCAAAAGGGGGAGTGCTGAGAATGGCTTCCGTTGACGAGAAAAATTATGAGTGGTTCAAAAAAAACTTGCCGGAACTAATGAAGAATCACCACGGTAAATACCTGATAATCCACGAGGAACGCGACAAGGGCGCGTATGAAACATTCGAGAGCGCGCTGAACGATGCCCTGAAAATCGCCGTGCCGGGAGAATTTCTTATTCAACGTTGCGTTGGGGAAGAGGAAAGCACACAGGTAATTTGCTCCCTGACAAAGCTCCCTAATTTCTCATGAATTTGCAAGAAAGTAAGGGATGCCGTTCGTTCAGCATTATTCATAACAAGATTGTAAGGCAAATAAGAACCGAAGTAATGGTTTCCAACGGCGTGATAACCGATGCCGCGTCACGCGGGCCGGAAGAATGCGGGGCAAAAAGTTATATGGCGATATGGGATACGGGCGCTTCGTCCTCCGCAATTACTCAACGCGTTGTGGACGAGTTGCGATTGCCGATTATTTCAAGAGGTATGACGAATACCGCCGCGGGGTATGTCGCGACCACAGGACACGATATACATTTATGGCTTCCGCATAAGGTTGTAATAACGCATTGCGTGGCGAGTTGCGTCGATCTCGGGAAGATTGACGCGGATATCTTGATTGGAATGAACGTTATTGTACAGGGAGATTTTTCGATTTCAAATTACGATGGCAAAACAATCATGTCTTTTAGAGAACCCTCAATGGGACACATAGACTATACAAAAGCCTAACTATAGATTGTTCGAAGTGTGGGTGCGAGGCGATGAATAGTCAAATTCATTGGAATCCGGAAATAGGTTCAACCAATAACATATCTTACGAAACCGGATTGCGGTCCTGTCGGGCAAATTATGTAAGTTCCGTTTCTGTGGACTTTAACCCATACGCGAGGTGGGAAAAGGTCTTTTTGATAGTCAGCGGTACACACAACTACCTGCCCGACGGCGACGCTAGACAGGTCTCCGATTTCATTGATTCCCTCGAAGATCGTAAGCCTAATGAAGAAACTTTAGAAGCCTGCCGGGAATTGCGGGAGGGACGCGGGATAAAGTTCACTTCTGCCGAAGAGATGTTTACCAATATGGGATTTGCGGATGCTTACGCTCGATCAATCGGCAAAATTTAGCCAAGACGTTAAACGGATGGCGCGTAGAGGGAAAAATATTGTAAAAATAATAAATGTTATTGTGTCTCTAATGAATGGGTAAACAGAACGGTACACATAAAAAATTTTGACACGTCAACAACTGAGTTAAAGCCACAAATCAGAAATCATTCGATTCCTGGTAGGCCCACCAGAATAAAATGCAAAAAGATGCCTCGAAGTGCTAACGCCAACGCTTCGAGGCATCTTTTAGGATAGTTCAGCTTTGCGGGCAGATTTTTCAGTACGC
>JAISYN010000193.1 GCA_031269915.1 Synergistaceae bacterium | reverse complement strand
TTTTATACCGCGTATGAGAACGAATCCGCGGATTGTCTTTAACTGTACTGACGGAGGCCGATAACATTGCTGTATATCTATTTTTCATTTATCGTGGCGTATTTCACGCTTTACTTCTGCGGCTATTTCCTCAAAGTCCTGCTGCTCAATGATGACATCAAAAAATATGACATTTTCATAACGCCGTGGCTTGGCGCCGGCCTGATAATCCTGACGCTTTACTCCCTGAGCTGGCTCGGTTTTTCGGTGCGGTCGTCCGTAAATTATTTCACCCTGTCCGTCGTCGGGTGCAACGCCGCTGTTTATCTCAAATTCAGGGAAGGCGTATGTTTCGATCGCAAAGACGCGATAGCGGCGGCCGCGGCCGGTTTTATCACGGCCACTCTGTACGGCGGCTTGCTCGCGGCTCACGATTTCGCCTACTATGCTTTCTCTTCGAACACTGATTTCTCCTCGTACCTGAACGCCGCGCGGGCGGCGCTGATCTCGTCCGCTAAATTCGTCCGGCTGAACCCGGAGGGAATACCGCACTGGTACGTCATCGACCTCTCGCTGAACTACGACTTCCGCGGCTGCGTGTTCGTCTACGCCTTTTTCTCGGCCTTGTACAACCAGAGCCTCCTGCGCGTAATGTACATCGTCTCCGCGTTCGCGATGTTTTTGAACGTGATGACGTTCAGGCTGTTTTTGAAAGATACCGAACATACGCCGGTGCTCTGCGCGCTCCTCTGCGTACTTTCATTCAATTCGTTCTTCCAGAGGCTGATCTTTCAGGCGTTTTTCGGGCAGCTCTTCTCCGTCGGAATAGTCATGGCCGCCTTTTTCACTGGGCTTTATTTATCAGAACGCGCGAAATTCGACCTCAGGAGCTGCCTGCTCCTGGTTTTCACGCTCACCGCGAACTCGCTCAATTACATCGAGGCCATGGCTTATCCGATAGTCCCGTTTGTGGCGTTCGGGTTCGCGAGCCTGATTCGCGGGAAGGAAGGATGGAAACCCTACTGGAAAAACATGGTTTTCGCGGGGTCGCTTTTCGCGCTTTTGAACTTGATGCCCATATATAATTTTTTCGCTCTGTTTCGGAGATTCAGAGCGATATTTCCCGGCTGGGCGACGTACATGGCGACTCTGGCGGATGTATCGGGCCTGCAGGGAGCGTTCGCGTCCCCGAATCTTCAGTTCGCGGCGCTCTTGATCTCGAACGCCCTGCTCATTCCGGTGATTTTGTGTCAGATGAAGCGCGAAGGGTTTTCGTCGTTTTTGTCGATCTCCTGCGTATCGTATATTCTGCTTTACATAGCGTTCTGCGCCATGTTTTTCAGCCTCGGGGACAAATCATCGTACAACGCGTTCAAGGGCGCGCTCTCCATGTCGTTCATTTTGGTCATACTGATACTGAGGTTTCTGGAGCGTGATTTGAACGGAATCGTCTCGCTGGCGCGCGGGTTACGCGTACGCGGCGGCGGTTCTCCGGCGTACCCGCCGATCAGGGAATGGATTACGGCGGGCGTTTTCATCCTGTTTTTTTCCCTTAACGCCGCGGCGACGGGTAACAATCTGCGGAGATTTTATATGACTGAGGAGGGAGGGCTCGACAGAGATGGGGATATCATATCGGCGTACGCAGAAAGCGGCGAATACGCCGAATCCGACTTTATAATAAACTCGGATTCGCGCAATCATCAACTGAGCGCGGCGTACCACGCTCCGTGGGGGAGAACGTATACCTCCGGCTACGGCGGAGTGGACGGGGATAGTGAGCGGGCGATGAAGGATTTCATAAAACCCGGCGATATCTACGCGACCCTTTCGATGGTAGAAGATGCCTTTAATACGAGCGACGGCGTTACGCTCTTTGAAAACGGCACGTACAGAATTTCGCGTTTAGGATCAAGCTCTCTTCTCGTGTCCGACTACGGCGGTTTCCATCATACAATGAGCCTTGCCGGCACTCCGAGAGGCCGGAAGATGGTGAGACGCGTAAATGACGGGGCGATAGAATTCGAGATAATGTCCCTCGCTGAAAAGAGCGCTGATATCACTTTAACGTTTTTCGACCCCATGTCGGCGGCTCAGGAAATAACGGCCTTTGTCGGGAAAGAGAAGTTCGACCCCGTCTTGAACGCGAGCGATGAGTTCATCGAGGCCGAACTGCGCGGTGTTCCGCTGAACGGGGGGAAAAATTATCTGCGTTTGATGATCAGCGGCGACGTGTCCATGATGTCGCTCGCCGGTTTCAAGCTGAAAAATTATTAACGCATGCTTGTAAAAATTTCTTCCCCCGGCGCTTCGTAGCGGGTTCCGTCGTCTTTCATCAGATTGGCGTTTTGCGCCGCTCCCGCCAGTTTAGCCAGGACATTGGGAGTATGGAGTCCGTTCTCTCCAGTGCGCAACCTCACGCCGATAATTCCCCGCGGCGCTCCTGTAGACGGATCGGTGATCGTTTTTATTATCAGCTCCCCGTAGCGGGAATTGGCGACGGTAAGAAACGCCCTGTCGACATATCTGTCGAGGCTTGCGAGCAGCGAGTCTCCGCCGCCTGTCACGTAATTTCCATCCGAAGGCCAGTTCCCTTCGCTCTCGAAAAAAAGAAGGGCCGCTCCTTTTAAGTTTCGGATATCGTTAATGACCTTGGCCGATTCCGCCACAGAAGCCGCCGACGCGAAAGCGAACAACACCATGCCCGCAAGCGCCGCGATTATCATAATGACTATCAAAAGTTCGACGAGAGTAAACCCATTTCCCTGCCGCGCACGGCTTTGCCGTGTCATTGAATCTGTCCTTGAGAACTCACATATATCTTGTTTTCAGTTCATGTTCATGCCGATACGCAAACCGCCGGCCGTGTAAGCGGCGCCCGGCGCGCTGTACAGACCGGACTGCAGCGCGTTGCCCGCGAGCTTCTGCTGGACGCCCGATTTCGCGCTGTTACCCGTCAGCGTGACCCCGATGAGCGTTCTTTCGATTCCGCCGACCTCGGCCGACGTTACCCATACTGCTGCGTAACGAGGATTAGTCGCGATAAAAGAGCGATCCATGTATCTGTCGAGGCTCGAGGCCACCGCGGCGTTAACTGGGTTACCAGTCGGCCACGAGTTATTATCCATATAAAACATCAGCGCGGCGCCCTTCAGGTTGCGCAGATCGTTTATCACCTTTATGGATTCCGCGCCGTCCGTAGCGCTTCCGGTCGAGAGCATCATCATGCCGGACAATATCGCGATTATCATGATAACTATCAGAAGTTCGACCAGGGTAAATCCTTTCTTTCTGACTGACGAAAAAGTTTTCATCGGCTCCTTCTCCTCTCTAGGATTAAAAATATTACGAAGATTATACATAAAAGAGGCGCGAAGCGCCTCTTTTTTTTAAGATTCTTTAAAACAAGGATGAACCGTTTTCAGTTCATGTTCATGCCGATACGCAAACCGCCGGCCGCGTAAGAGGTACCCGGCCCGCTGAACAGACCGGACTGCATCGCGTTGCCCGCGAGCTTCTGCTGGACGCCCGATTTCGCGTTGTTACCCGTCAGCGTGACCCCGATGAGCGCTCTTTCGATTCCGTCGACCTCGTCCGATACTACCCATACCGCCGCGTAACGAGGATTAGTTATGATAAAAGAGCGATCCATGTATCTGTCGAGGCTTGTGCCATCCGCAGTGGGATCGCCGGCCGCCGGCCAACGGTTGGTGTCCATATAAAACATCAGCGCGGCGCCTTTCAAGTTGCGCAGGTCGTTGATGACCTTCGTCGCTTCAGCGCCGTCCGTGGCGCTTCCGGTCGCGAGCATCATCATGCCGGCCAATATCGCGATTATCATGATAACTATCAAAAGTTCAACCAGTGTGAAACCGCCTTTACGAGCTTTCATCATTTCAATTTTCCTCCTGAGTATCGCGGGGCCCATGCCCCGGATGTTTTTTGAAACGCCATGTTCAAAATCCGTTCCCTGCTATAAACGCAAACTATGCCCAAATCGCTTCCGACTCCCCAGGCGCCGCCCCCTTTTCAATCCGTTTCTGCAGATACGCGTGTTGCCCGTTCTATGCCTTACATGAACTGCTGCATCGCCTGAATTATGGGAATGAAGACCGACGCGACGACCAATCCGACCACCAGACCGACGAATATTATCATGACCGGTTCCAGTATCGACGTGAGCCCCTTTATCTTTTCGTCGAGTTCGACGTCGTACCAGTCCGCCACCTTGGACAGCACGTCGTCGACCTGTCCCGTCTCCTCGCCTACCGCCACCATGTGAGCGACCATAGCGGGGAAGAGCTTCTGCTCCTTTATCGTGACGCTCAGCATGACGCCGTTCTGAGCGCGCTCTTTCATTGTTTTGAACGCCTCGCCTATCACGAAGTTATCCGCCACGCCCGCCGACATCTCTATAGCGTCCAGTATGGAAACCCCCGCCGTCACCAAGGTGGCCAGCGTGCGGAACGCCCTTGCCAATATCGACTTGAATATGATGTCCCCAAAGAGCGGGGCCCTCAATTTTACCTTATCGAGAATTTTTTTGCCCTCCTCGGTTTTGTTGAAGTATTTGAGGCCGGCGTAGATGAGAATGAACGGCACGGGAATCAGAAACCAGTACGCCACCAGCACGTCCGATATTCCAAAGACTATCGACGTCAGAAGCGGCGTTTTCTCTATGCCTATATTGGCGAAAGCCTTCCTGAACATGGGCACGATGCCGACGCAGAGCCCGACGAGAACCAGCAGGGTGAACACCATGACCACCGACGGGTACATCATCGCGCCCTTGATCTTCTTCTGCAGGCTATACTGAGCTTCCACAAAGGACGCCAGCCTCGCGAGGCTCACGTCCAGGACGCCGCCCTCTTCGCCCGCGCGTATGAGCGCTACCTCCAGAGACGAGAAAATCTTCGGGTGTCTGGCGAAAGCGGCCGCCGTCGTAACCCCGCTGCTCACCGCGTCCCTTATCTCCGCGACGGCGCGCCCCAGCGTTTTATTTTCGATCTGCGCGGACAGCAGCTCCATAGTTCCGGCTATCGTTATGCCGGCGTTCACCATCGTAGCCATCTGTTTGAAAAGAACGTTTTTATCCTTGAGGGTTACCTTCTGAGGGAATAATTCGCCGGATAGAATGGAACTTCCCTTCGCGCCTCCGCCGAACAGCGTACCGCCGCCCGACGACACGGCCTCAACATGAATAGGGGACCAACCCTGTTCTCTCATCCACGTGATCGCGGAGGCCTCGCTCGCGGCCTCACGGGTTCCCGCATTAATCAGCCCGGTGGCAGTTCGTGCTTTATACTTAAATAACATCTTTTTTCCTCCCTGCCCCCCTAATACTTTAGAATCAATTTAATTAGTCTTAATTGATTCTTTCGCATATTATAGGGACAAAATTAATAATTTCAATAGGTCTGGAGAATCATATTGCATAATGCCCGCCGTTACAAAAAAATGCGGCTCTCCTCCATACGGCGCGCCCGATCTTTAAAACGCGCCTATACAATGAGGTCCTGTCTCAGATATAATTCGAACGCCGCCGATACGTTTATTCTTATTATATAATATAAGTATCGGTTATACGCGGCGCTGTATTCATACGGCCGGCCGTAAACGCATAATGAAAGGGGCTTTTTTATGACCACATCGCAGTGGAATCTTCCCAACCTGCTGAGCCTGTCGAGAGTGTTTCTGGCTCCGCTTGTGATGGTATTTTTAACGGTCCGAGGGCTCGGGACATTCGTGATCAAAACGGACGCCCGCGATATAGTGATCAACATAGGAGATATCATCGCCGGGATAGTCTTCATAGCGGCGAGCATCACGGACGCGGCGGACGGATACGTCGCGCGGAAGAAAGGCATTGTGACGAACCTCGGGAAATTTATCGATCCGCTGGCCGATAAAATACTCGTCGTCGCCGCCCTGATATCATTGGTCGAATTGGAACGGCTGCCGGCCTGGATAGTGGTCATAATAGTGTCGCGGGAGTTTATCGTATCCGGGGTCAGGATGGTGGCGGCGGTGGACGGCGTGGTCATACACGCGTCGAAGGGCGGGAAGGCCAAGACCGTGAGCCAGATAATCGCCATTGTGATGATGATTTTCGACACTCCGTACGCCATGCCCGTGATGTGGGTGGCCATGATCCTCACCGTCTGGTCGGGGATGGACTATCTCGTAAAAGGCCGTGACTTTTTTCACTGATAAGATGGGGCTTGAGCCCCAAACATCCGCGAACGTCTTTTGCAATCGTCGCCGAGAGCATATAATGGAAGTATGTAACATCGCAGGCAGAGTCGCGCCAAATATTAAGGGGGAAGACTTATGCAAAAGTATGTCTGTTCAGTATGCGGCTACAATTACGATCCTGCCGCGGGCGATCCCGACTCGGGAGTGGCCGAGGGCACTTCGTTTGAAAACGTTCCCGACGATTGGGTCTGTCCCATATGCGGAGTCGCGAAGGACATGTTTGAACCAGAGTAGAAAAAAGAGGGGCTCAAAAGAGCCCCTTCATTTTATATTAAAGCCATCAACGCCTCCGCGCGCGAAATCACGTCGTCCCTGTCCTCGAACCGGCCGCATTCTACCGTGAGAGTAAATTTTCTTTCAAATGCGTTCACCGCCACGGAATAACCGCTCATGGAATCTTTTTCCACAAGCGCCCTGAAACCCGCCAGGGAGATTATTTCGTACGAAGCGCCCAAACCCGGAAATTCGCCGTCGGATATGGTTCCATCCGGCGGCTGATTATAAAATTTCGGTCCTGTCCCGAATGTGAGCGTCGCTTTCAGCGATACGCCGTCCGGCGTTCTGTAGTCTCTCTCCTGCCAATATCCGCGGTTTCCGGAAACGGTATCCAATTGAACGGATTTTAATTCTCCGCACCGCCAGCCGGCCACTGCCGGCAGGGCGGGCGTATCGGCCGCCGAGGCAATCCCGTTGAAGATCAAAATCAAACAGACCGGAACCCCGAAAAGGACGCGGCAAGACATGACGCCTCTCCCCCTTATATTCAATATATATATATGATACTATCACATCCGTTTCGATTGAGCGATGGGAGAGAAAATCCATTGAGCGGAAAATATTTTTCGATCCGGGTAATTGGCTGTCAGATGAATGTCTACGACGGCGATAAGCTGCGCGGGGAACTTCTCGCCCGGGGATGGAAGGAAACCGGGGACGGGGACAGGGCCGACTTTTTGATCTTTCTGACGTGCAGCGTCAGAGACAAGGCGGAACAAAAGGTCCTGAGCGAACTCGGCAAATTCAGGCGGAAGTGGGAGCGCGCGCGAAGACCGAACGTCGCGCTGCTCGGTTGCATGGCGGCCCGGATAGGAGCGGAGGCCGCGGGGAAATTTCCGTGGATAAGAGTGGCGGCGGGGCCGTCGCATATCGGGCTGGCGCCGGACGCTATGGACGACGTCATTGAAAACGGTTCCCGGCACATTTTTACGGACAAAAATACGGCGGCGGGGCTGTCGTGTCTTCCAAAAACGGCTCGTAACACGCACAAAGCTTATATAACCATCGCCAACGGCTGCGACCAATATTGCGCTTACTGCATAGTCCCATACGTGAGGGGGCGTTTCGCGTCGCGCGCTCCGGAGGATATCATGCGCGAGGCGCGCGGTCTCGTCCGCGGAGGAGCTGTCGAGATAACGCTTCTCGGGCAGAACGTGGACGCTTACGGCAAAGATTTCGCGGGAGATCTCGCAGGTTACACTTTCGCCGCTCTGTTGTCGGACGTGGCGTCGATTGACGGTTTGATGCGCTTGCGCTTTACAACCTCCCACCCGTCCGATTTCACCGATGATATCCTGGAGGCGATGGGTTCGAACCCCAATGTCTGCAGGTGGGTAAATCTGCCCGTACAGGCGGGCAGCGACAAGGTGCTGCGGGAGATGAACAGGGGGTATACGATTAGCGAGTATATTTCGCTCGTAACGCGTATAAGAAATTCCCTCCCGGATGTCGGGCTCACGTCGGGTCTGATAGTCGGTTTTCCGGGCGAAACGGAGGAAGAATTTGAACAGTCCGCCGCTCTGCTCGAAAAATTGCGGTTCGACCTCGTCCATACCGCGGCGTACTCGAAAAGAGAGGGCACTCCGGCGTCGCGCCGCGCGGATCAGGTGCCCGGTGAAGAGCGTGCGAGGCGTCTCGTTAAGGTGAACGGCATCCAAACTGAAATATCGCGTCAGATAAACAGCGCGCTTGTCGGGAAAGTTTTTCAAGTCCTGCTGGACGAACGGGCGCCAAAGGGGAAAGATCTGCTCCAGGGCAGAACCGCCTCCGACAAAGTCGTCCTCGTAAAAGCGCCGCCCGCGCTTACGGGTACTTTTCAAAACGCGCGTATAACAGGTTACGGCCCGTGGTGTCTCGAAGGGGAGTTATTATGATCCGCCCTGGCGACAACGCGAAAAAATGGATTTTCCTCTGTTCCGGCATAGCGTGTCTTCTGGTCGTATTTGTCGCCGCCGCGCTGTTCAGGGGAAAATTCGCGGCTGAAGAAGAAATAGTTCCGATTTCGGTCAACGCGGCGCCGGAGGATATTTCGGAGGAACCGGTTTCCTCGAAATGGGCCGTTTACGTGACAGGAGAGGTCATGTTTCCGGGGATGTACGAAATTGAGCCGGGCAGCAGGGTGAACGACGCGCTCAGGGCCGCCGGCGGTTTTTCGCCGCGCGCGGACCGGGAGGCTGTGAATATCGCGGCTAAATTGCGGGACGAAGCCCATATATCCGTGCCGGCGATACATGAAAACCCGCGGGCGGAAACGGAAACGCCGAAGCCAATGCCCGCGGTTCCATCCTCCGGAGGAGCGGGAACGCGGGGCGTGTCTTATCCGGCCTCCGTAAAGGCGGAGGAAAAAGACTCCAAGATAGACTTGAACAGAGCGGATGCGGAAAGTTTCGCGACGCTGCCCGGAATCGGCCCCAAACTCTCGGCCGCGATAGTGGCGTACAGGGAGGAGAACGGACCGTTCGGCTCCGTTGAGGAACTGCGTTCCGTATCGGGGATAGGGGAAAAACGTTTCGAGGCCGTCCGTGAACTCGTGACGGTATCGAATCGATGACCCTGCCCGCGCCAAACAGCCCTTTTCTCCCGCGTACGCCGCTGGGGCGCGCTCCCGCTTTTGCTCTCCTGGCGTGTTATTCGCTGCTGCTGGTCTTTATGGAGGAGATGAATTTTTCTCTCGCGGCCTCGTCTTTGCTCGCTTTAACGGCCTCTGCCGGGTGGTTTTTGATGGGTTCGGAATATCCGGCCAGATCGTCGATACCCGTCGCTTGTGTCCTGTTTTTGGCCGCGGCCGCGGGCTCCGTTCTGATCGGCGCTCGTATCTCTTCCGAAAGCGCGGTCCCAAAATCTGTGGACGCCGCCGGAGTGGTTCTGTCGGACATGAAATGGGGATACGCGCGCGTTGCGCTCGTCCGTGTGAATTCATCCGGCGTTTTTCGGCGAGGCGGTAAATATGTCATAAAATATCGCGGGCGAAGCGATATCGAACCGGGCGTCGTCGTCCGCTTTTCCGGAAGGACGGAACGGTTCGGCAGAGCGGATGGCCCGGGCGAGTTCGACGAGTTTTTGTATTGGAAAGCCAAGGGCGCGTCATTTGCGGTCGTTTCCCCGAAGATCGAGATCACGGGCAGACAGGACGGCATCGCGTCCTGGAGAGCGGCGCTGGGCAGACGGATCATGCGGTCTCTGCCGAAACGAACGGCCGGATACATCGCGGCGTCGTGGACGGGGGAACGCGACGCCGCGTTGACCGATTTTCACAGAAACGCGGGAACTTCGCACCTGCTCGCCGTGTCGGGGCTTCACGTCGGTATTGTATTCGCCGTCTGCTGGTTTTTTCTGAAACGTTTGCGGTTCAGGTTATACATTATAAGCGTGCTGATATGGCTTTACACTCTGTTGTCAGGGTGCGCTCCAAGTTCTCTGAGAGCCGCTCTGATGATTCAGACGGCGATATTGGGCAGGCTGCTTGGACAGCCAGGCTGCCAGTTTAACGGCGCGTGCGCCGCTGGAGCGTTCATGCTGCTTTATAATCCGTGGATTTTTTGGGACATTGGATGGCGGCTTTCCATCATGTCGGTGTTGGCGCTCACTTCGCTCTATTCTCTGGAACTGGGAACGACCTCCAAAAATCTGCTCGCGAGCCCGGCCGTGTGGCTTGTGACATCCGTTCAGGCCTCCTGGACATTTGGAGAGATTCCCGCCGCGGGGCTCGTAATAAATTTCATCGCCGCGCCGGTATTCGGAATACTCCTGCCGGTCGCGTCGGGTCTCTCCATACCGGCCCTTCTGGGGGTGAAATATCTGGCATATTCCGCATATTTGGCGGAGTTCTTTTTCGCGGCCTGGGAGCGGTTTTCGAACAACATTACTTTTCTGATTCCGTGGAAAATAGATTTTTCGGCGCTGCTGATGATTTCCGGCGTATCCGTCATGTTGTGGATGTTTTCCCGCTCGTGCGGATTTTCGCGATCGAGGGCCGCCATAACCCTGTGCGTCGGTTCGCTCTGTCTGTCGTTTCTCGTATATATCGCGTAAGGGACTTCAATGGGGGGATGCTCATGCTCTTGGTTCTCGACATAGGAAACACGAATGCATCGATTGGTCTTTTTGAGGAAAACGAAGAGGAAGCCGGGAATTTGACCGTACAAGCCCGTTTTTCGTCCGCGGATCGGACATCCGACGAGGCTGGGTTGATGCTGAACAGCCTTCTTCATTCGAACGGCATCCCCAAAGAAGGCATCGGAGGGGCCATTTTGTGCAGTGTCGTTCCGAGACTCGAGGCTGCGTGGAAAGACGCCATAAAGGAATATATCGGCGTCGTCCCCCTTACCGTGTCCGACAGGCTCGACCTCGGGATGAAAATAGAGATGGACTTTCCCGGCGAGGTGGGCGCCGATCGTATCGCGAACGCGGTCGGGGCCGCCGAAAAGTACGGATGTCCCGTTGTCGCCGTGGACCTTGGCACGGCTATAAACATAGACGTGGTCTCGCGCGAAGGGGCATATATCGGCGGAGCGATAGCGCCCGGCCTGTCGGCGAGTGTCCATGCGCTGTTCTCGAAAACGGCGAAGCTGCCTCAGGTCGCTCTGGAGGCGCCGCCGAGAGTGATAGGCAAAAATACCGTAAACGCGATACAGTCCGGCATAGTATACGGTTACACCGGCCTGGTGGATGAACTTGTCCGAAGGATACTGTCGGAACTCGGTTCTGAGGCGCCGGTGGTAGCGACCGGGGGACAGGCGGAGATACTCGCCGCCGAATCCTCGACTATAAAAATCGTCGATCGCCGGCTCACGCTGGACGGGCTTCGGATAATATACCGCCGAAACAAAACCGGCAGCCCCAACCCGTGAGGGTGAAAAAATTGGTGATTGGCGGAGTGGAGACGCCGAATCAAATTTGGCTCGCGCCTCTCGCTGGCGTAACGACGCGCCCGTACCGCGATTTTCACAGGCGCATGGGCGCCGGGCTCGTACACACCGAAATGATAAGCGCGATTGGCCTGTCGTACGAGAACAGACATACTATTCTCATGCTGGGGGATGGAGAGGAAAAAGGCCCTGTCGCGCTCCAGCTTTTCGGGCCGGACGCCGACAGGATGGCGAACGCCGCAGAAAGGGCTCTGCGGTTCAGGAGTTTTTGCGCGATCGAGATAAATATGGCCTGTCCGATGCCGAAAGTGACGAAAAGATGCGGCGGAGCGTCGATTATGCGCAATCCTGGCGAAGCCGCGCGCATGGTGAGCGTTCTCAAAACTTTCGGGCTTCCGGTCTGGGCAAAGGTCAGAAAAACTGACGAGCGCGTTCACCCGATGACCACCGGAAATTTTTGCGCCGAACTGGTTGAACGGGGAGCTGATCTGCTGATAGTTCACGGCAGAACTCCGGCGCAGAGGTATGAGGGAGCGGCCGACAAAGACGCCGTGATATCCGTCGCCAGAAAATTTCCGGGGGCAGTCGCCGCGAGCGGTGATTTTTTTGAACCCGCCGATGCCGAGTATTATCTGAGCAGCGGCTGCGCGGCTGTCTTCGCGGCCAGGGGAGCGATAAGAGACGCTTTTCTCATCCCTAAAACGCTCGATTACCTTGGTTCAAGCGTCTATGAAAAATTCCTGAACCCCTCGATCGCGAAGCAAATCGAAATACTGACGGAGGCGTGCAGGGCCGCGGAATCGATCGAGGGCGGGCGTTCCGCGCTCATTATGGGCCGCCGCCTGCTGTCGGGAATGTTGAAAGGCGTTCCAGGAGCCGCGTCTTTACGCCGCATGTGCGCGCCTTGCGCGGATTTCGAATCGTTTGAAAGGATTTTGACCGATTTCCGCCCGGGAGGCATATGACGAGCCTGTCGGCGGGATACGGATCGGAACGGGATATTCGGGTGATTTCGGCTCCGTTCGCGGCGATGTGGTAAAATATCAATCGGCGATCCCCCGGGAAGGCTGGCTTTATTGACTTGATCAGCGCTTCGCCGTTTAGAAATAATGTGGGAGGAATCACATTGAGCGATGAGATGAACACGAGGACGACGACCGAAACCCCGGAAGAAGAAATTTTCAGGCAGAGGAAGGATAAGCTTGAACGCCTTCGCAGGGAGGAGGGCTTCGATCCTTATGCCAATGACCGCTGGGATTGGAATCATTCACTGGCGGAAGTGCGCGCGCTGTTTGACGATCTAGCGCCGGAGGAATCTTCGGACAGCCCGCTGTCCGTCGCCGGGCGCGTCATGACGCTGCGCCGTCACGGGAAAGCCGCTTTCGCCGATCTCATGGATGAACGCGGAATGATGCAGCTCTATTTTCAGCAGAACGAACTGGGCGAAGAACGGTACTCGTTTTTCAAAAAATGGGTGGACTCGGGCGACATTCTCGGAGTGAAGGGAGTGGCATTTCGTACGCAGCGCGGCGAGCTGTCGATAAAGGTGAAAGAGTTCGAACTGCTCTCGAAATCGCTGCGCCCCATGCCGGAAAAATGGCATGGGCTCAAGGACACCGAGATCCGTTACCGCAAAAGGTACGTCGATCTGATCGCCAATCCCGAAGTTCGTGATGTCTTCCGCAAGAGGGCGCTGGTCATCGGAATCTTCCGCGAGGTTCTCGAAAAAAACGGCTCGCTCGACGTCCAGACTCCTATACTGTCGAATCTCGCGGGAGGCGCGAACGCGCGTCCCTTTGTAACTCACCACAATACGCTGGGTATCGGCATGTATCTGAGGATAGCGACCGAGCTTCACCTGAAGAGGCTCATCGTGGGGATGTTCGGGCGGGTGTACGAGATAGGCCCGAATTTTCGCAACGAAGGCATGGACCCCCGCCACAATCCCGAATACACGGCTATGGAGGTCTATTGGGCGTATGGCAGCTACAGCGACATGATGGATTTGGCGGAAGAAATTCTGGTGGCCTGCGCCGATGCTCTTGGAAGCAGGAAGATAAATTATCAAGGAACCGAGATAGATCTGACGCCTCCTTTCAAGAGGGCCGCGATGGCGGAACTCGTCCATGAGGAAACCGGCGTCGACTTCATAAATATCTCCGACGCGGACGCCGCGCGAATAGCCCGTGAACGCGGAGTCGACGCGCCGCGCGGCGGTACGCGCTACGACATTCTGCCGCTCTTCTTCGAGCGGTTTGTGGAGGAAAAATTAATCCAACCGACCTTTGTGTTCGGGCATCCCACCGTGATATCGCCGCTTGCGAAGAGGAACAGGGAAAATCCGAACGTGACTGAGCGATTTGAGCTTTTCATAAACGGCTGGGAGATAGCGAACGCGTTCAGCGAGCTGAACGACCCCATCGACCAGCGCGTGCGCTTCGAAGATCAGGCCCGGCGCAGGAACGAAGGCGACGAGGAGTCTCATCCTTTCGACGAGGACTTCGTGAACGCGCTGGAATACGGAATGCCGCCGACCGGAGGCATGGGAATAGGGGTAGATCGCACCGTGATGCTGCTGACCGATTCGCGCAGCATTCGCGACGTGATTCTCTTTCCCACGATGAAGCCGCTTTAAGGCCATTTATGTCCGAGGAGAGACATGTTTTGGCATTTGAGGCGGCGTCGCGCAGGGCCGCCGAATTACGCGCCCTGATAGCGCGCGGCGACGAACTGTATTACGTGCTGGATGCCCCAGAACTGGAGGATCACGAATATGACGCGCTGTTGCGCGAACTTGCCGGCATAGAGGAAAAATATCCGGAGTTGCTGACGCCGGATTCGCCGAATACGCGGGTTCGCGGAGTTCCTAGGAACGAGTTCAGCAAGGTGGTCCACGACGCGCCGATGCAGAGCCTCGACAACGCCATGAATAAAGAGGAGCTGGAGGCATTCTTCGACAGGTCGCGCAGATTGCTCGGTCCGGACGAAGAGGAGCAGTGGGTTTGCGAGCCCAAAATAGACGGGCTCGCCGTGTCGCTGATTTACAATGACGGAATTTTTGAGACAGGCTCGACTCGCGGGGACGGCCAGGTCGGCGAGGACGTGACGCGCAATTTGCGCGCCATAAAGTCGCTGCCGCTGGGTCTTAAACGCGCTCGCGCCGGAAAGATAGAAGTGCGCGGCGAAGTTTGCATGGCGAGAGAGGATTTCGCGGAGCTGAACAGGATGCGGGAGGAAGAGGAACTTCCTCTGTTCGCGAACCCGCGTAACGCGGCGGCGGGGAGTTTGCGCCAGCTCGACCATAATGTGACGGCGTCGAGAAAGCTGAAAATCTGCTTGTATCACGTGAACGACGCGATGTCTCTGGGGATAGGGACGCAGCATGACATCCTGCGCTGGCTGGAAGCGGAAGGCCTTCCCACGCATGGGCGCGACAGATTGTGTAAAACGAGCGAGGAGATTTACGGTTACCTCGACGAGTGGGACAGCGCGAGGTTTTCCAACTCCATCAACACGGACGGCGTGGTGGTGAAGCTCGATTCGCTGGCGAGCAGAGAGCGCCTCGGCAGTACCTCGAAAGCGCCGCGGTGGGCGATAGCCTTCAAATATCCGCCGGAGGAAAAACGGACAAAGGTCGTCGGCATAGAGGTCTCGGTAGGCAGGACGGGCGCTCTCACTCCGACCGCCAGAGTCGAACCCGTGGTATTGTCCGGGACCACCGTGCAGAAAGCGAGCCTGCACAATCAGGACGAAATAGACAGAAAGGACATACGTGTCGGCGACACGGTGTGGATTCATAAGGCGGGCGAGATAATACCCGAGATACTGCGCGTGGATACAGCCTCCAGAACAGGGCAGGAAGTCCCGTACAGGATACCTGAGACATGCCCCGCGTGCGATTCCCCCGTGGTGCGCCTGCCCTCCGAATCGGCCGTGCGATGCCTCAACAGGTCGTGTCCCGCGCAGTTGCAGGAGGGATTGGCGCATTTTGTCTCCCGCGACTGCATGGACATAAACGGTATAGGAGAAAAACTGATACGCCAGTTGACGGAAAGCGGACTGGTGAAAAACGCGGCCGATCTGTACGAACTTTCGCCGGAGACCCTGGCGGGGCTCGACAGAATGGCCGAAAAATCTTCCCAAAAACTTGCGGACGCTGTAGAGGCCTCGAAAAAACGGCCCTTTTACGCGGTTGTGAACGCGCTTGGCATACGCAACGTCGGGAAAAAAACCGCGCGCGACATAACGTCACGGTTCCGAAATATCGATGCGCTTGTTGGCGCGAGCGAGGACGGGTTGGCGAATTTGGACGGCGTTGGCCCCGTGATAGCCGAATCGATAAAAAAATATCTGTCGGACGGGCGCAATATGTCGGTGATAGAACGCCTCAGAGCTTTCGGAGTCAATATGGAGGCCGGAGAGGAAGAATCCGCGCCAACTGGCGTCTCCGATGACTTCGCCGGCAAGAGGATGGTTTTTACAGGGGAACTGGAGTCGATGACCCGCGGCGAGGCCGAAAGCCTGGCGGAAAACCTTGGCGCGAAAGTATCCGGCAGCGTCGGCAGAAAAACGGATGTCGTCGTAGCGGGGAACAATCCGGGCAGCAAATTCGTCAAAGCGGCGGGACTTGGCATAGAAATATGGAACGAAACCGAATTTTTGAGCAGGGCAAAGAAGATAACGCCGCAAGAACAAGACCGTAGGGCTCCGTCCCACACACTGCAAGAGGACTGAGTCCTCTTGATCCCTTTACTATTTTTTATATTCACCCGCAGGGGTGAAATAAATATAAAATATAAAGGAGCCCAGGGGACAAGTCTCCTGGCGGGTGTGGGCGGAGCCCGCGGTCTATTTTATTTTTCGAGGGGGAATGCGTTTTGAGGATGACTGTCGATAGGGAAGTGACGCTCCGAATGGCGCGGGCGGCCCAGCTCCGCATCGCTCCGGACGAGGTGGATCACATGATGGACTCCATCAACGACATACTGGATTTCTGTTCGCTGGTGGGGGAGTTGGACTGTTCGGGGACTCCGGATTTCGCGTGGAAGATGAAGCGCCTGCCCGCCCGCCGCTCGGATACCGCTCTGGACTGGCAAAACCGTGACGAGTTCAAATCCGCGGCGCCCGCTATAGATGGGGATTTTTTCAAAGTTCCCAAGATCAACGCGGAGGAATGACCGTGGAAATTTACGAGATGACGGCCGCTGAGACGGCAAAAGCGATAAGGGAGCGCGAGTTCAGCGCTGCGGACGCGGTAAAAGCCGCTTTTGCCCGCATGGCGAAATACGAGAATACGGTTAACGCCTGCATAACCGTTATGGAGGAAAGCGCGCTCAAAAGAGCCTCCGAAATCGACGGACGGATATCGCGCGGCGAGGACGCGGGCCCGATGGCCGGAGTGCCGTATATCGTGAAGGACAACTTCTGCACCCGAGGCGTCCGGACGACGTGCAGCAGCCGTATCCTGGAGAACTGGGTTCCGACTTACAGCGCTTCCGCGATAAATTACATGAACGAAGCCGGGGCCGTGCTGATGGCAAAATCAAATCTGGACGAATTCGCGATGGGCAGCTCCACTGAGAACTCCATAATAGGGCCCACGAAAAACCCCCGCGATCTGGGGCGGGCGCCGGGCGGCAGCAGCGGAGGCAGCGCGGCGGCGGTAGCCGCCGGTTACGTTCCGATAGCTCTTGGCTCCGATACCGGCGGTTCGGTGCGCCTTCCCGCGGCTTTCTGCGGGATACAGGGCTTGAAGCCGTCTTACGGCGAGGTGAGCAGGTACGGGATAGTGGCGTACTGCTCGGCGCTGGATCAGGTGAGCCCTCTTTCGAGGAGCGTGGAGGATCTCGCGTTGACGATGGAGGCCATCGCGCGCTCCGACCCAAACGATACCACCTGCGACGCGTATGACAGGCCGAAGTTCAGCGAAGCGCTATCCGTGCGGGATTTGAAGGGCAAAAACATAGGCGTATTCGCCGGATTCGAGGCGGAGCAGATGGACGCCGATCTGTACAGGGCGCTGACCCGCGCCGGCGACATGTGCCGCGAGGCTGGAGCGGCCGTCAGGCCGATAGACCTTCCTATATCGGTCAAATACGGCGTGGCGACGTATTACGTGACAGCGCTCGCGGACGCCAGTTCCAAACTAGGGTGCTACGACGGAATCCGTTACGGCGCGCATATCGACGGGCCGACGCTGACCGATATGTACGTAAGCACTCGAACCGCTTCGTTCGGCGAGGAGGTGCGCAGGAGAATAATTCTTGGAACATGTCTTTTGACGGAGGGATTTTATCAGAATTATTATGGCCCGGCGCTCAAGGTACGCACGAAAATGGCTGAGGAGTTCGAGTCCCTGTTCGAAAAGTATGACGCGTATCTGCTTCCAAACGCGCCTTCCATGCCTTATCCGCTGGGCACGAAGGAAACCGATCCGAACCGGATGTACCTGGGCGACGTATTCACCGTGCCCGTAAGCCTCGGCGGACTGCCCGGCGTAAGCCTGAACATGGGATTCACCGACGGAGGGCTGCCGTTGTCGGTTCAGATAGCCGGTCCGCGTTACGGCGACTCGAAGGTCTTGGGCATAGCGTCCGTCCTCGAACGGATGATCGGCCGTCCGCGCGTCTGCGATCCGAAGAAACTCGAGGAGGCGGCATAGACGATGGACGCGAAAATTTCAAAACGCCCCGTGGTCATCGGGCTCGAAGTTCACATACAACTGAATACTAAAACCAAGCTGTTCTGCCCGTGTTCGACCGATTACATCGGCCGTACGCCAAACTCGAACGTCTGCCCGATATGCCTTGCCGTCCCCGGCACGCTTCCGCTGCTGAACGACAGTGCGGTCGCGCTAGGTTCGCGCATGGGTTTGGGTTTGTATGGCGAAATACAGCGCTACTCCAACTTTCACAGGAAGAATTATTTTTATCCCGACCTCGCCAAAGCCTATCAGATAACGCAGTACGGGCTCACGATATCGACCGGCGGGTATCTCGACATCGAAGCCGAAGGCGCGCAAAAGCGCGTCCGCATACACCATCTGCATCTCGAGGAGGACGCCGGCAAGCTCGTTCATCCGACGGAGGACGGACGGCTCACCGGAGCGGCGTATTCGCTGGTCGATTATAACAGGGGCGGCGTGCCGCTCTCCGAAATAGTGTCTGAGCCCGATATGTCGTCGCCGGCGGAGGCCAGGGGCTATGTGGTCAGACTGCGTCAACTGGCGCGTTATCTCGACGTATCGGACGGCGAGATGGAGTCCGGTTCGCTGCGCGTCGACGCCAACATTTCACTCTCGAATCCGGACGGGTCGCTTGGAACCAGAGTCGAGATAAAGAACATGAACTCGCTGAAATCCCTGGAGCGCGCCCTGGAATACGAGATATCGCGCCAGAACAAAGTTCTCGACGCGGGGGGCAGGATAGTACAGGAGACGAGATTGTGGGACGACGCCGAGGAAGTCACGCGTTCCATGAGAAATAAGGAGACCGCCTCGGACTACAGGTATTATCCCGAGATGGACCTCGCCCCGATAGTCATAACGGACGAACAGATAGAAAGTTTCAAGCGCTCCATGCCCGAACTCCCGTGGGAAAAACGCGAGCGCTTCGAGAGCGCTTTCGGTCTGTCGAAGGAAGAGATAGCGATACTGACCGAACAGAAAGAACTCGCGAGGTACTACGAGGACATGGTGGAAGCCGGCGCTCCGCCGGCGCGCGCCGCTAACTGGGTGCGCATGGAGGTCTTGCGCGCGCTCAACGAACTCGGGGGAGATATAAGGAGTTTCAGGGTGAAGCCCGGCGCGCTGGCGGATCTGGTTAAAAAGATAGAAGCGAAAGAGCTGTCGAGCACGATAGGCAAAGACGTTCTGGACGTACTGGCGCGCGAATCCATATCGCTGGACGAAGCCATAAAACGAATCGGCGCTCCGCTGGGACGTATGACCGGAGAATCGCTCGGCTCGCTGATAGATAAAATTTTCGCCGATAACCGCGACGTGATCGATACAATCAGATCAGGCGAGGACAAAAAGGGCGGCAAAATGAAGTTCATCCATGGATTGGCGATGAAGGAATCGCGGGGCCAGGCCGATCCCGCTGAAGTATCGGCGGTGATAGCCGAAAAACTTGGTTGAGCGGTATACAGCCGGGCCTGATTCAGGACCGCTTCATGGACGAATCGAACGCGTGCGCCAGATCGCCTTTCAGCGTCTCGATGCTTTCGATCCCTATGGCGAGTCTTACCAGCCTGTCCGAAATCCCCATCTCGGCCCTCATCTCCGGAGGAATGGCGGCGTGAGACATCGTCGCGGGGTGGCAGGCCATGGATTCCACCGAGCCGAGGCTCTCGGCGGGAGTTATCACGCGCAGCGCCGCGAAAAAGGCCTTTATGTCGTACCGGCCGTTCAGCTCGAACGACAATAGCGCGCCCGATCCGCTTGCCTGTCTCGACTGGATCGGGTTGCCGGGATCGCGGTCGAGGCCGGGATAATACACTCTGTCCGCGCCTTCATGGCTCAAGAGCCAACGGGCTATAGAGAGGGCGCTTTCCGCTTCGCGGTCCATCCTGAGCGCAAGCGTTTTCAGGCCTCGTATCAGCAGATATGAGTCAAAGGGCGCCAGAACACCGCCCGTCGATTTCTGAATCATCAAAAAACTCTCGGCCAGTTCATCGTCGTTTATGACCGCCAAGCCGGACAGGACATCGTTGTGTCCTGACAGATATTTCGTGGCGCTGTGGACGACTATGTCGGCTCCGAGCGTGAGAGGGCGCTGGAAGTATGGCGTCAGGAACGTGTTGTCCGCTATCACCAGAGCGCCGTTTCTGTGAGCGATCGCGGAGACCTCCGCTATGTCGCTGACGCGCAGAAGCGGATTGGTGGGGGTTTCGAGCAGCACCGCCCTCGTTCGCGCGGTGAAAGCGCCGTTGAGGCTCTCTGCGTCTGTGGTGTCTATTATTCGCCAAGCGAGGCCGAAATTTTTCAGATGAACGTCGAGCAGACGGAACGTGCCGCCGTACAGGTCCTTCGGAATCAGTATCTCGTCGCCGGATTCGAAGAGAAAGAAGATTGCCGTAATCGCGGCCATTCCGGATGAAAACGCGAAACCGTGTTTCCCTTCCTCCAACGCCGCTATCTGGCGTTCCAACACGCGCCGCGTCGGGTTTGCCGAACGGCTGTAGTCGTATGGAGGTTCCACCCCCAGCTCTCCCTGCCGATAGGTCGTCGTCTGATATATTGGCACGGTGAGGGCGGCGAGCTTGTCGTCGTCGCAGCGAGCCCCATGCACGAGGAGCGTCTCGAATTCTTCTTTTGTCATGTTCTGTCACCTGCTTCGCAAAATTTTTAAGACCCGCTCCGGCGAATGTTTCGCGGATCGGCGGGATTTATCGGTTTGAACTTGATTAAGCGTGAACTCAAAAATGTTACGCGGACATTCGGATGGTCGTTAGAGG
>JAISYN010000178.1 GCA_031269915.1 Synergistaceae bacterium | reverse complement strand
CGATCTCCCACCTCTTTGACGCCTATCTGGAGCCCGAATGAACCCCCTACCAACGACGCGAACGACGGGCCGTTCCATCCGCCTTTGGAATTTTTGACGAGCACTACGCCCTCGCCGTGCATCCCGCCTATGCCGAGTCCGGCTTGAATCAGGTTCGGAAATATCGCTACCGCCTTGCCCGATTTCACCGTCTGTGCCATGGTGTCTACGTCCTTTTGCGTCTCCATCTTTTTTAGTAGTTCAGTCGCCATTTGAATATGTTTCTCGTGCTGTGCCGCGGCCGAAGCCCTCCCCGCGAACGCGAGCGCCGAAAAAAATATCATCGCCGCCGCCGTTAGAAAATACGTGAAACGTTTTACCGTCATGTTGCTCGCCTCCCTTGAATTTTTGCCTCAGGCTGTTTTGCCGCACGGCTCTGAATATTCATTTTTCAAACGTCTTGCAATAAAACAGCCTTCTTAAAAACCGAACTGTTCGCTGCCGACAGCCTGATCCCTTATGCCCGACAGCATGGTAACCCCCTTGGTCACGTCGTGTTCTATTTTAATACGGACTATCCACCTTCCGTCGAAGTCGTTCCATTCGGCCTCTTCGGATCCGCGGAACAGCGCCCCATGTCCGAAAAACCTTCCGCCCGCGGTGGCGAGCTGAGAGAAAATGGACTGCTGTTCGCTGCGAGTTTTAGTCCTCCACGTTATCCGTGTCGCCCGCACGGTATCCTCGTCGTGGAGCACGTCAAAAAACCATGGGTCCGAGGTTTTCCCCCATCTCGCCAACTTCATGCCGTTTCCTCCCGCTATCGGCCTGATGAAGGCCGGGGCGCCCAGGAATTCCCGCGCATCGGAAAAGAATTCCCCCGGTGGAATTTTTTCGAGCAGAGTGAAAGCTGCGCTGCCCGACATGGCGGCCATCGCCGGAAGGACTGCCAGTATGATCGCAGCAAGCGCCGCCGCGGGCGCGAATTTTTTCATTGGCCTTTCCATGCGTGATCCATTCTGTCCATTTGATTTTGCATGTCGCGCTGACGGGCTTTGTCAAGCGATACCAAACTGCGGGCGGTATCGACGGCGTTCATCTGGTTCGTTTCGCCGCCGGCGCTTCCGTACGGGGTTTCCACGGACGGAACGACAGTCATGGGCGCTGTCGAGGCACTGATATACATGGCGGCCATAAAACCTATTATCAGCACGGTAACGATAGTTCCAATAATTGCGAAGATTCTCAAGAACACTGCGCCTCCCAGGCAAGCACGTTATGAAAAAAATTACATTTATATTATATAATTATAAAGTATAAGACAGCAGCGCGATAAAAGTTAAAACGCGTAATTTGTAAATATTGGGGAATATACTTGAAGATATCATCGGTAGAAACGGAGCGGCTCACAAGAGTTTTCGTCTGCGTGTCTCTGCCGGGGCGCGCGGCGGACGAAGTTGAACGATTCACAGGGAAACTCGCAAGATTTCCGGGATTCAGGCGGGTGCGGCGTGAGCAATTTCACATAACTCTGAAATTTTTGGGCGGAGCGGCTCCGGAACAAATTCAGAGGCTCGACACCAACTTGTCGAGGATCGGGGGGTTGCGGCCGTTCGAGGTAACTTTGTCCGGCGCGGGAGCTTTCCCGGACATGGCGAGGGCAAGCGTCCTGTGGCTTGGAGTTTCCGCCGGCGGCGAAAAACTGCTGAAACTCGCTTCGTCCGTGGAAAGAGCGTCGGCGGCGTCCGGGTTCGGGACCGAACGGCGCGAATTTCACCCGCATCTCACCATCGCTCGCGCCCGCGGCGGACGCGCATCCGGAGGGCCGCCGGATGAACTCGCCTCGGTCCTTGCCGAGGCGCCTTCGCTGTCGTGGACGTGCGCGAGCTTCACTCTGATGCGGAGCGTTCTTGCCTCGGGCGGCGCCGTGTACAGGCCGCTGGGCGATTATTCATTTGCGTAACGGGGCGCCTTTATGCGGCTGCCGTGTTGAAGGAGGATGACTCATGTCACCAAAAGCGAAGATGAAAGACAATTTACAAAATTCGCGGGAGCGCGGCGCCTTGCGCGCCCTATTCGCGGCGTCTTTTTTGTGCGGCGCGTGCGTCATGGTGCTGGAGATGGCCGGTTCAAGGATTGTTGCGCCTTATATGGGAACGTCGCTCGTGGTGTGGACTTCTCTGATAGGAATCATAATGGCGAGCCTGACTCTCGGTTACTGGTTGGGGGGCATCATCGCGGACGACCGCCCGAGCCGGAATCTGCTCGCCAATATAATATGCGGGGCCGCGATAGTGGTAATGGTTGTGGGATTTGCCGCGAACCCGCTTTTAAGAGCGCTTTCGGCCGGAATGGCGAATATCTACGCCGCCTCAGTGGTCGCCGCCGCTGTTTTATTCGCGGTTCCAAGCGCCCTGCTTGGGATGGTGTCGCCCTTCATAGTGCGCCTCGCCTTGCAAAGCGTCGATTCATCGGGCGGAACGGTGGGCGGATTTTCCGCCCTGTCGTCGGCCGGGAGCATACTGGGAACCTTCCTGGGCGGTTTTGTGCTGATATCGTTTTTCTCGTCGCAGACGATACTTTTTATGGTCGCTTTCGTACTGGGCGGCGTAGCGGTTATCCTTCACAGAGGGCGGCGGAAGGCGCTGGCGGTGTGCGTTTCCGCGCTCGGTCTGCTGTGCGGGGTTTTGAGCGAGACGGCGGCAAATGGAGAGTTTTTGGGCGGCGGCGCGTTTTCAAGCGGAGTGAGGGCGATGTTCATGAAACTCGAAGGCATTACTGTAGATACCCGTTACAACACCATAAGGGTTATGGAGAGCACGGCTTACGGCACTAACCTCAGAATACGGATACTCCAGACGGATCCGATGGGCGCGCAGTCTTTGATGTACGTGGACAGGCCGGACGATCTCTACAGCGACTACACGAAGTTTTACGATCTGGCGTTCTATTATAAGCCCGATGTAAAAAATGTGCTGATGCTCGGAGGCGGAGGTTATTGCGTCCCCAAACATATCACGGCGACGAGACCGGACGTGGCGGTGGACGTCGTGGAACTCGATCCCGGCATTACCGATGTCGCCCGCCGGTATTTCAACCTCACTGACAGGGCGGGGCAGAGGATTTTCCACGAGGACGCCCGGATGTTTCTCAACCGCGAATCGGGGAACGGCGCCATCAAATACGACGCGGTGTTCGAGGATGTGTTCGGTTCGTCTTACAACATTCCTTTCCATATGACGACGTCGGAGTGCATGAAAAACATAAGGGCGCTGCTTGCGGACGACGGCGTGTTCATAGTGAACATTATATCGTCTATCGACGGGGAGCTGTTCAGCGGGATTTATTCGAGCGTCGCGTCGGCGTTTCCCGTGGTTATGATCTATCCCGCCACCTATCCGAACAGCAGCAGGGTAAGGCAGAACATAATGATAGTGGCTCTGGCGTCTCCGAACGTGCCGCCGTACAGGGCGCCGGATGACGAGTATATGCTGTCGCTTCTGGCGCATAGATGGACGAACGCGTTCGAGCCTAAAATAACCGCTTTCACCGACTCGTTCGCCCCGGTGGAAAAATATTCTCTGTTGATGTAACCCGTTGGGGACGCTGTGGACAGAGCGAAAAAATATCTCTTTTACGCTGTAATATTGTTGATTTTAGCGGGAGCGGCTCTTTTCATTCATGAGGCGTCGACCTTGCGCTGGTATGCCCTCTACCCGGAAGCCTCCGTCGGCGGCGCTCCGCATGATACGCGCGCTCCGTATTCCGCGCCGGGGACCGCTTTTTCCCGCCCGTCGGGGAAAAACCCGATGAACGCCGCCGATCTGGCGTGGATACTGCGGGAGAGGATCGCGCTCGGCGTGATGGAGCGCATGGCGGCGGGAGGAGCGGAACTCGCGGCTTATAATGAGAGGGTTCGCGAATACAACCGCGTGGCTGGCGCGATAGAGTACCGAGAGAGCGATATGCTCGCCGCGGAGCGCCTGGTCGAAGGGCTGAAAGGAGATATCGTCCGTGAGACGGATGCGGAGATCATGTCCGTCGCGATACCTCTTTCGGTATTGAACGACGATCGGGCGTCCCTCGTGTGGCAGGTTCAGAAATATCTTAATCTGCTGGGTTACTATCCCGGGGAGGCGAATGGCAAAGAGAGCAAGGGCACGACCTCAGCCGTCAAAATGTTTGAATTGAAAAGCGGCGTACAGGTAACAGGAAGAATCGACGAACGTTTGAGCGCGGCGCTGCGCGAATTTTGGATATCCCGCAATATACCCGTTACAGTGGGTTTCGACGGAGAGGGCGAAGAACTGGTGCGCTTCGGCGGCGGAGAGACGGCGGGTTTTTAAGCCGCTTGGGTGGATAAGGATTCTCCGCCGCTCTCCTTGCTCTTTACGTAAGATTCCTCCAGTGCGGCCGAGAATATTCCATACTCCATTCTCGAAGCTCCGTTGTAGAAAAACAGACCGCTTTTCACCCTCGGATTTATGGCCGTTCTGATGTTCGTTTCAAATAGATCCTGCGGCAGTACTATTATCCGGCTGAGCAAGGTTTTGGCCCCGGTCTGCGGTGTTTCCGGCAGCAGCACTTGAATGCGCCCGTCAGACGTCAGAAAACCGCAGTCCGTGGTTCGCAGCACGGCCTGCACCCGCGATTTGAATGCGTTATCCAGCATGATTTTCTGATCGTTTGACAGTTTAACGTCGTTCCCCGGCTCGAAGGTGAGCCCGATGAGCAATCCCGACAGAGGGCGTTTGTAACGCTGTGCCCTGCTAACTTCCTCCGGCCCTCTTATCTTGCGGTAGTCGTCCGTATACAGGCCGGTCGCCTTGTCGTAAATAGGCCTGTCCTCCGGGGAAATGTCTGCGGCGGGCGCTAGTGGCGGTTTGCCGTCCTGAATCGGGCGAAGCGAGAAATAATGACGCGCACCCTCTTTCTCCTGCGTAAGCAGCCATCTGCCGGATTCAAGAATGGCTTCCTCGCTGTCCATTGGCAGCAAATCGCTTATAATCCTGCCCGTCACGCCGTCCGGCTCGCGCCCCACAGCCGCGCAGAAGCTGGACGTGGCCCAGGTTATCGTGCCGTTGTTGTCGGTATAACATGCCGGAAGAGCGAGTTTTTCGAGCAGATCGTCGACGCGCTTGTACGAGCCGGCTTCGCTGGTTTCGGCGTTACGCCGCAACGGCTGCGGAGACATTCCGCGCCTTGTGGCGTAAAAGAACACCATTATCAGCCCGGCCAGGAAAAATACCAGGCCTATCCACGACATGAAGATGACGCCGAACCGCATCGCCATGACGGGGAGCAGCAGGCCCTGCGTCAGAATAGAGATTCCTTGATTGTATTTGTCTTCGCCTCTCATTGTGAAAAAGAGCCACAACGAACACAGGCACATATAAGCCGCGAATGTCATTCCCCATACGGCTTCGGGCACATATACCTCCGCCGCCCTGTTGTGAAAAAGGGCTGACAGCATAAGGAACATAAATGAAATCACCGGAGGGAAAAACAGCCACCTCATCCTCTGAACTCAGTCCTCTCATACATAATCTTTTACCTGCTATTATACACGATGCGCCGCCGCGTGTTCGAATTTGGGCTGATCAATACATGATATAATGAATATATTTGAAAGATATTGTAATACAGTCTTGATAAAAGGTGGAGTGCTTATGCTTCATTGCGGCATAGTGGGGCTTCCTTTGAGCGGGAAAAGCACCATTTTCAACGTGATAACAAAGGCTGGGGCGGAAGTCAAACCATATCCAGGAGGGAAGACAGATCCGAACCGCGCCGTCGTGGATGTCCCCGATCCTCGTTTCGACAGACTCGTTCTCGTTCATCATCCCAAAAAAGCGACTCCCGCGCAGGTGGAGTTTGTCGACCTCGCCGGATTGTCGCGCGGAGCGGGAAAGGGCGAGGGGCTTGGAAACGCGTTTCTGTCCTTCGCGGCTGACGCGGACGCTCTGATACATGTTATAAGGTGTTTTGAAAATTCAGGAGTACCACACCCGGAGGGCAATGTCGACCCGGCGAGGGACTGGGAGATTCTTGACATGGAGCTGATATTTCGCGATCTAGCGGTTGTGGAGAACAGGCTGGGCAGGATTTCCGGCAAAAAGAAACCGTTGCCGGAGGAGGAAATTGAACGGACCCTCCTCGAACGCTGCCGTGATTGTCTCATGGACGAGCGCGCCCTGAGGGTCCTGGATTTAGCGGCCGCCGAACGTCGGACGCTTCGCGGATTTACGTTCCTCACCGAAAAACCTCAGATAGTGGTACTCAATCTCGACGAGAGCCAGACAGATATCGCGTCGTTGCCCAACCATGCCGCATTGGAAAGACATATGGCCGAAAGCGGTGTATCCGTCATCCAGATTTACGGGCGTTTGGAGATGGATTTGGCTGATATGACGCCGGAGGAGACCGCCGAATTCACGCAGGGACTGCCCATAGACAGGCCTGGCAGGGAACGGCTTATTTCCTCCGCGTACGGCGCGCTCGGGCTCGTCAGTTTTTTCACCTGCGGCCCCGACGAAGTTCGCTCGTGGACGCTTCACAAAGGCGACAACGCTGTCGCCGCCGCCGCCGCAATTCACAGCGATCTCGCGAGAGGGTTCATACGGGCCCAGGTCGTGAGTTATGACGATTACGCGAGGTTCGGCGATTCCTACGCAAATTGCCGGGACGAGGGCGTTCTCCGTGTGGAGGGCAAAGATTACAAAGTTCATGACGGGGATATAATAGAGATAAGATTCAATATATAGGAGTGAGGGCATGAGAATCGGAATAGATCTCGGCGGTCATACTTTGACGGCGGCTCTTGTATCGGAACCTGACGGCGAACTGTTGCCGCGGGTCGAAAGGATAAAAACCCGGAATACCCCGCCGGGACGAGGCGTCCGTGAAGTGATGCAGGCGATGGCCGATGTTGTCGAAAGCCTGGCGGACGGAAGCGGCGACGTCATTTCAATCGGCGTGGCCGTGCCGGGAGCGCTGGACGCGGCCAGGCGCCGCTCGCTAAGGTTGTCGAATTTCCCGAAGGAGTGGGACGATCTGGACCTGCTGAGGACATTCGGTGACGTTCTGAAAGCGCGCCGCATCAGTGCGCAAATATACATTGAAAACGACGCTAACTGTTACGCGCTGGGCGAATGGCGCGCGGGCGAGGCAATAGGCGTTTCGGACTTTGTCGTGTTCACTATGGGCACGGGGATAGGATGCGGCATAATAACCGGCGGCGAACTCTTGACGGGGGCTCACGGAATGGCAGCCGAAGGAGGGCACCTCGTCATAGGAGGAGATATTCCATGCGGGTGCGGAGGCCGCGGTCACGCGGAGACTTTGGCGGCTGCCGACGGTACCGCCGCCCGAGCGGCCGCTAAAGGCATTCCGGCCGATTTCGGCGAACTTTGGGCGATGAGAGGCAGCGCGGACGCCGACGAAGTGCTTGAAACGACGCTGGACGCTATGGCTCGTACCATTGCGTCGGTATGCCACCTCCTCGACCCCGAGTTGGTGATAATAGGCGGTGGCATGAGCCAGGCGGATGGAATCGGGAAAGCTCTTTACGAAAGGACTCTGCCGTACATGTCGTATCCGTTCAAAGGGCTGCTGGATCTCAGGATATCGAAACTCGGAAACGAAGCGCCTCTATATGGGGCGGCGGGAATGGGGCATATCGCGTGACGTTTAAAAATTGACGGGCTTTAAACCGGCCCGTTCAAGCATATCCGATAATTCCTCCATCAGCCCTTGTCCCGGTGTCTGGAGGTCTTCGAGGGAATAGGATAACCCTATCAGGGGATATTTCCCACGGCCTATTGACAGACCCCAGACAAAACAATCGACCATATCCAGCGACATCTCATCAACAGAATCCCACATCGTTATTATTGGCGTGTTTTCCTGTTTCACCTGTCGGACTATCGGCTCTGTATCAACTTTTCTTACGGGAAGCATTATGATGGCGTCGACGTTATTTCTCAGATGTTCGCTTACCCAAAGCCGTTCCTGCCGCGGGTCGTTATTGGAATATGATATAGACATGCCCACATTCCGGAGTTTGGCCTCCTGCCTCAGACCTTCCGCGAAATGCGCGCATTCTGAAGAATCGGCGCTCTTCAGCACGGCGGCAAAGATGATACCTCTTTTCGAGGATGCCATGGAGTCCCGTATGATGGATGAGTTGAAAGCGTAATCCAAGTCAAAAAAATAGTCGTAATTATGATATCGATAAGGCATTGAAAATACGTTGTCTCCAGACGGAGAGTCATTTCCCGTATATCCGGCGGGCTGTTTTGTCCCGCGGATGTAAAACACAAATACGGCAGCGGACAATAAGACAATGAACTTCAATGTATGCCCAAGCCGTATTTTCAATATTCATTCACCTCTCGGCATCTCATGCATCAGCTCCCGTGTCGCCGGATACAAGCGCGAGAAAATTTCGTAATACGGTTCGTATTTCGCATGGGTATCCGTGTCCGGTTCGTATGTCGCTTCATAACGGATTATGCGCTTCAGGTCGGAGAAGTTTTTATTTCGTCCTGATGCTATGGTCGCGATTAACGCGTCGCCGTAGGAAGCTCCTATGCCGATCGCCGGAGTTTGAAACCGTTTGCCGGAGACGTCGGCCAAAATTTGCATCCAAAGGGGGTTTTTCGTACCTCCTCCCACCGCGGTGAGCTTATCCGGGCGGACTCCGTGATCATTCATTATTTCCAAATGCTGTCTTAGGCTGTAAGCGATGCTTTCCAGGCACGCCCTGTAGATGTGTCCGCGTTTGTGGCGCAGGGACAGACCGAAGAAAACGCCCTTTGCCAGCGGATCCCCAAGCGGGCTGCGTTCTCCCGCGAAGTATGGCAGAACCACCAAACCATCGCTGCCGGGCGGTATGTCTCCGGCCTCCTCCATCATCGACTCGAACAAATTTTCCCCGCGGCCCGATTCTCTGGCGAAATCTCTGTAAAGATTGTCCCCCAGCCAGCGCGTTATCGTGCCGGCGTTGTTCGTCGCTCCCTGAAGCGTGAAAGTATCGGGTATCACATATCCGCTGCTCCACATGCGCTCGTCGCGAACCTCGCGCTCCGTTATACATATCAGGTACATTGACGAGCCCAGCATCACCATCATATCGCCCGCGTCTATTATCCCCGCGCTGATTGCTTCTGCGGCCGCGTCGTCGGCGCCGGTCGTTACCGGAGTTCCTTCGGCAAGCCCGGTCTCGAGCGCTGCCCCGGCAGTGATTTTGCCCGCGATATCCGTTGTGGCGCGGCAGTTCGCGATTTGATCCGGTTTGAAAAATTCCCCTATCATATCGCTTCGGATTTCGCCGCCGTGATAAATGGGAAAAAAGCACGTCCGCGCCAAAAATTCGTCTATGACATATTCGCCGGTCAGTTTGGCGGTGATGAATGTCGAACCCGTGCAGAACTTGTGCGTACGCCTGAAAATCTCCGGCTCATGGTTGCGTATCCACAATATCTTCGCTATTGCGTCCTCTGAGCCGAACGGGGACCCTCTCATCGCGATCACTCGGTCCGTTCCGTAGTAGTCGTTCAAAAATTTGAGTTCGCCGGACGCCCTCGTGTCTATGCCGTACAGAATTGCCTTGCGCAGCGGGCGGCAATTTTTGTCGACGGGAACGCAGTCCGCTCCCAATGTGCTGGCGCTTACCGCGGCAATTGATGAGGGGCGCACTCCGCTTCTTTTCAGCAGTTCGTTCGAGATTGCGCAGAAATCCTTCCACCACACGCCGTCGGCGTCATGTTCAAAGTAACCGGGTTTTGGATTATCCATGCCGTGCTGCCGGACCGCGCTCGCCAGCACGCCTCCGTTCGCGTCGATTATCACGCCTTTACTCTCGTAACTGCCTATGTCAATACCCACATAGTGTTCCATATTATCGCCTCCAGCGTCATCGCTTGATATCTTACGATATCCGTATCCATGAGTTCTTTTATTCGGCTATAGTCCGCGAGTCATCGAACTTACCGTACGCGATCGGGAGTATACCGCGAACGTTCCGGGCGCTTGTCTCCGAGAGTGCCTTATGTTATATTACATTTCAAATCACGTTATCAATCTATATTATAATATTACAATATAAAAGGAGAAGCGCACAATGAGTTGGCTGAAGGAAGTTATCGGCACGGAAAAGGCGATAATCGGCATGTGCCACTTCAAGGCGTTGCCTGGCGACCCGGGTTTTGACAGAGAAAAGGGGATGGATTATGTGGTCAGTGAAGCGCGGCGGGACATGACGGCGCTTCAGGACGGGGGCGTGGACGCGGTGATGTTCTCCAATGAGTTCAGCCTTCCCTATCTGACCGACGTACCAAAGGAGACCGTCGCCGCCATGTCGCGCATCATAGGTCAGCTTCTGCCGGAGATAAAAATTCCGTTCGGAGTGAACGCCCTGTGGGACGGAGCGGCGTCGATCGACATAGCGATCGCGACTGGGGCGAAATTTGTGAGGGAGATATTCACCGGCGTATACGCCAGCGACTTTGGCATGTGGAACACCAACTACGGCGCGGTGGCTCGCCATAAGGAGTCGGTTGGGGCAGGAGACGTGAAGCTGCTCTTTAACATAGTGCCGGAAGCGGCGAGATATCTTGCCGAGCGCGATATAACGGAAATCGCGATGACCACGGTGTTCAACTGCAAATGCGACGCCCTCTGCGTCAGCGGATTGACGGCGGGCGCCGCGGTCGACGGGAGCGTCCTCAAAAAAGTGAGAGAGGCGGCGCCTGACGCCGTGCTTTTCGCGAACACCGGCTGCCGGGCGGATACTATAGCCGAAATACTGGCCATAGCGGACGGCGCGGTCGTCGGCACCTACTTTAAGGAGGGAGGCGTGTTCGAAAACTCTGTGGATCCGGATAGAGTAAAGCGTTTCATGGAACGTGCGCATAGCGTGAGATGACGTCATTCGGCCCTAAACATTTAAATATATCGGAGGGGTAAACATGAACATCAGAAAGTGTTGCGTATTATTTGCGGCGTTAGCGATAGCGGCGTTTGCGATGACCACGGCCCATGCGGCCGGCACTCCCCAAAAAGTGTACAAAATCGCTACCGTGGTAAAGGAGAGCAGCGACCCGTGGTTCATCAGGATGGAGGAGGGAGTCAGGCGTTTCGCCTCCGACACTGGTCATCAGGCGTATCAGAAGGGGCCTGGAAGCACCGACTCGGCACAGCAGATACAGGTTCTTGAGGAACTGGTCGCGCAGGATATCGACGCTCTGTGCGTGATTCCCATAGATCCAGGCGCATGTGAACCGGTGCTTAAAAAAGCCATGGAAAAAAATATCGTCGTCATAACGCACGAGGCGACGAGCCAACAGAACATGGACTTCAACATAGAAGCTTTTGACAACGTCGGTTACGGCGCGTATATGATGGATGAACTGGCCAAGGCTATGGGCGGAAGCGGCAAGTTCGTGACGATGGTGTCGTATCTGACTAACGCTTCACACATGGAATGGGCCGCTAGCGCCATCGAACGGGCGAAGGAGAAATATCCGAACCTGCAGCTCATCGCCGAGGAACGCGTCGAGACGCAGGATAATCTCGAGGTCGCCTATGAACGAGCCAAGGAACTTCTCAAAAAGTACCCCGACATCAAAGGCTTTTTGGGCACCAGCAGCAACGACGCGCCGGGCGCGGGAAAGGCCATAGGCGAGATGGGGCTCATAGGTAAAAGCTTTTCCGTGGGAACTTCCGTAACGTCGGTAGCGGCGCCTTATTTGGAGGATGGCAGCACAATCGCCGTTACTTGCTGGGATCCGGCCGAAGCTGGGTACGCTATGAATGTCCTCGCCGTGACGGTGTTGGACGGAAAACGCGGCGATATCAGGAGCGGTCTCAATCTCGGCGTTAAGGGCTTCGAGAACATCAACGTCAATGGCAAACTTATAAACGGCCAGGGTTGGATTGTAATCACGAAAGACAATATGTCCGAATACGATTTCTAAGCAACGAAAGACATGCGCTGAACGAGGCTGTTCTGGGGGGGTACCGTTCGACCGGGACAGCCTTTGCGCGGGAACGCCGAGGTAAGGGAGAAGAGGCAGTGTCCGAGAATATTTTGAATGTAAACGGCGTCAGCAAAGCCTTTGGCGGAGTGCTAGCACTGGATTCCGTCAACCTCGCAATCAGACGGGGAGAGATACACTGTCTCGCCGGAGGCAACGGCTCCGGGAAATCCACTCTGATAAAGCTGATATCGGGGTTCTACAAACCGGATGCGGGAACTATAGAGATAGGCGGAACCCGGTATTCCGCTCTGACTCCGATAGAATCCATCAAGAACGGCATTCAGGTCATATATCAGGACCTCTCGGTATTCCCGAATTTAAGCGTGGCGGAAAATATAGCTTTGAATTACGAGCTGTACAGCGAGACGCTCCTTATCGATTGGAAAAAGGTGCGTGACATAGCGCGCAAAGCTTTGTCGAGTATAGGCGTAAAGATACCGGTCGACGAAGTCGTGGAAAACTTGTCGGTAGCAAACAGACAGCTCATAGCCATTTCCCGCGCGATACTTCACGACGCGCGCCTGATAATAATGGACGAACCGACGACGTCCCTCACCCGCAAGGAGATAAAAACGCTGTTTTCCATCATAAGAACGCTGCGGCGAGAGGGCGTTTCCATACTTTTCGTGAGCCACAAGCTGGACGAGGTATTCGAAATAGCCGAAAATTTCACGGTGCTGCGCAACGGCAGAAACATCGTCACAGACTCCACGAGCAATGTCGACGGAGCGAAATTCATAGAATACATGA
>JAISYN010000165.1 GCA_031269915.1 Synergistaceae bacterium | reverse complement strand
GGCAGGAAGAATCTTCAAAAATTGTACGAATACGCCGGCCTTCTCCAAATCAAAACAGTGATGCGTCCCTATGTGGAAGCGCTGTTATGACAAACTCCGCCAGCGTCAAGGACAGGCTGAAAAATCTGGCCGTAAAACTGAACAGGCCGTTCGATTACTTATTGATGCACTATTTCATTGAGCGGCTGCTGTATCGCCTGTCAACATCTCCGTATGTGGATAATTTCATCAACAATATCGACAACGCAACGTTGCACATTGTCGTACCCTCAAGACGCGTACACGCGTTCAACAGCCCTTTTCTCGGATTTTGAAAATGGTGCGTCGTAACCATAGGTGAAAACCACGCGCCGGCCGCCCTTTCCGCCTGCGGGGATCATGCTTTTGACCGCCCTTTCGAATGCCGCCCGGTCGAGTGATCCGACGGCGTCCACAAACAGATGTACGGGCACATCCTCCCCTGATTTGACTTTGCAGCCAAGCACTCCATCGAACGAGTAGATGATCTCGTCCAACTCATCGAGCCGTATAGCGCCGCGTTCCCCCGTGCAAATTATATTGACGCTCCTGCCCCTGACCCTCCCCAGCTTGGGATATGGGCCTTTGCAGCGGCACATCCCGCAAACCTCCGTGGAAATGTCCCCTGTCCTGTATCTCAAAAGGGGCATCGCCTCATGGGCGAATGTCGTCACCGTTATCTCCCCCTCGCTCCCCGGCTGCATTTGACGGCCGGTAACGGGATCGACTATCTCCACGAGCATGTCCGAATGCCTTATGTGATGAGAGTCCCCCTCTTCGCATTGCACGGCGCACCCAAAACCCGTCTCTGTCATCCCGTAGTGCGTGAAAACGCGGCAGCCCCACAGCTTTTTGATGCCTCCGACCACGCTCTCCGGAACATAATCCGCAGTTAGAAGGACGCTCGACGGACGCAGGTGCGGGCCAACGCGGCAGAGTTTTATCAGCGAAGCGGGAATGCCTATCAGGCAATCGACGCCGTTCACTGCTTCGGCCGCCTCGCGAAAGTTCAACCCCTCACCTATTATCTCCGCGTCGACTCCGTTTTTTGCCAGAGCCCGCTTGAGAAGATGCGCGACGCTGTCCGGAGCGCCTGACGAGAGCATGATGGCAGCCGTCCCGCCGCTTCCGGCAATATCCTTCATCCCGGCGCTGAAAAAATCGACCGTCCGCTCCAGGTCGCTGCTGGTGAAGAACATCCTCTTGGGCTTTCCCGTCGTGCCGGAAGTACGGACAGTGGTGACCCGCGATACGTCGCGCGACGGGACGCACAGAAAATCCCCCGGATTTGAAACCAAGTCCCCGGGATACGTGAAGGGCAATAACTCCATGTCCAGGAACGATAAAAGCCGCGTCTCGTCAATCTCGGACAACGCTCGCGAGTAAAACCGGCCTGTGCGCGCAAGACGGCGCACAAGCCGCCGCACCATGCCCATCTGCCACCCGCGCAATTCCGCGCTTCCCACAGCCTCACCAACAGCGGCGTCGACCGCCGATGTCAAAATGGACCTCCCCGACGCGCCACCGCAAGGAGATAGCGCGGCTGTCCATGCGGGCGTGTTTTCGCGTCAAATCCCACCCTGCGGGAGGCTTCTTCGAGCCCGTAATCCAATATTATCTGCCCCCAGAATTCCAAAACCGCACTGGTACAATCATGAACCGATTCCATTCCAAAACCGGCGGCCGAAATGGCATCAAGCCACTCATTCGATTCAAAATCGCTCACGGCCAGATATCCTCCGGGAGAAAGGACGCGGCGTGCTTCGCGGAAAGTCGCCCCCAGGTCGCCCGTCAGAGACACGCTGCACTCGAACATAACTCCGTCAAACGTCGAGTCGGCGAAAGGCAGATATTCCGCCTCGGCCTTGAAGAACCTGACTTTATCGTCGGAAATTTCCGGCGCGACGCGGGGAAAGGCATCGACGCACGAGACATACAGCCCGTACCGTGCCGCTAGGCGGTTTGCCGTCTCGCAATTCCCGCAGCCGATGTCGGCCAAGTGGTCGCCGGGGGCGAAACCGCAATACTCGACCACTCGATCCGCAAGGCCAAACCCCCCTACACAGGCGTCCGGGGCATACCACGCAAGCATCAGATAGGCATCTCCAATCTCGTCTTTGCTCCGTCAGCGCTTCACCAGGTAATTCGCGCAAAACGGGATGAGCCGCCCGTCATTGAAAACATGCAGGCTGCACGATCTCAGCCTTTCCAAATCCAGGTTCCACGGATCCTGAAACGCCATGGCCGTCAGGGTGAACGCGTGCGACCTCGCGCGGGACGCGAAATAATCCAGGTCGCACATATCTCCGGACGGAGAAGGGCCCTCCGCGCCACTTATTTTCCATCGCCTCCCGACGAATTCGCGGTTCATCGCCGCCCTGTCCTTCACCCCACAGCATGGCGCGTCTCGCCCTTCACGCTCGCTGGAAAGGGGGTAAAGCGAACCGTCCTCCAGCGTCACGAAATCGCTGTGAAACCCGCACAGTGGATGATCGCAGGCTGACGGAAGGATGACTGCGTCCCCGATGAGATCGCGCGCCTGACGCCGCAGTTCGAATGCGAGCTCGTCCAGGGTGAACCGCTCCGATGCGCGATCGCAGCCCGGATGCCTGCCCATGAAGCAGGCCGGTTGGAAATGAACGCCCCTCACCGCCGGAGAGCGCGACACGGCGAATCGCGCTATGTCGCCTATTGCTCCGGTGTTGACGCCCCTCACGAGCGTTGGCACCAAGGTGGTGCCGATTTTGTATTTGGCGCAGTTCTCTATCGCGCGTATCTTTACATTGAGCATGTCGCGCCCCCGCAAATGCCTGTACACGGCGTCGTCAACCCCATCGAACTGCAAAAACACGAACGAAAGCCCGGCATCGGCGAGCCTTGCTGTGAATTTTTCGTCGCGGGCCAGCCTCAGGCCGTTGGTGTTGAGCTGTACATACGCGCACCCGAGATCGGTCGCCGCGCGCACTACATCGGGCAGGTCATTGCGGACGCAGGGCTCTCCCCCGCTCAATTGGATGAACGTCTCGCCTGGCCTCACAAAACTCTTCATCTGAGCGGCCAGTTCGCCCAGCGAGAGGTCGCGTCCCTCACGCGGAGTGCCGGCGAAACAGTACGCGCACCCGGTCAGGTCGCACCGCTGCGTCACTTCAAAGAGGACGCAACAAGTGTTCCGCAAGTGGGAGGGACAGAGACCGCACGCGTCAGGGCAGTTTTCGTTCCAATCGTCCGAGCATTCCGCGCCGCTCGTCCAGTCATCCCAATCCACATGACCGCGCCATATTATGTCAGAGCGCAAACCGTGTTCTGGACATTCGCGCTCCAGGAATACCAATCCGCCCTCATGGACGCGACGCGCCGGCAACCTGCGCAGGCACTCTGGGCAGAGAGCGTAAGTTTCGTCGTCACATCCGTAGCAGCACATTCACTTGTCCTCCAGAGAAGTTTCCACTTCCACTATGCGCCCCCGGGCCAGTTCTTCAGATATGAAAACCTGCCCGCATTCCGGGCAGCGCGGGACGTCTGTGTGAAATTTATGCCCGAGGTAACCGAACTGCGTCTTCGCCGGTTCCAAGGGTATCCCGCACTTCGCGCATACTAAACGCCCTCGCGGATATTCGGATCCCTTTTTTTCATCCACTAGGCGCTTCCTCACGCTCTATGGACATTCTGTGACAGTAGGCGCTCATCAGTTCGTATTTGCCCTCATCGGTTAATTTATACTCCGCCCAGTGTGTGAGCTGTCCAATGACCTCGTGCGCGAATCTGTGGGATGTCTCGGTGTCGATTATCACCCGCCCGTTTTTCTCGCATGACTCTATCGCGGCGGCGATATCCTCCTCGAGAATGCGGCATCTGTCCAGTGTTTCGCGAAGTTCGGTGCTGATCATGAGACGGCTCACATTATCATCTTCCCCCGGGCTGAGTTCGGGCCAGTATTCCTTAAGCAGCGCCCGTTTCAGATATATCCTGTTCTTTCTTCTTTCGGACAGCGACGGAGGAGGGGTTGTCCAGCCCCCAATGCCTAATATTATATCAAGCAAGTGTTTGACCGGCTTGCCCGAGACCGCGAATATGTCCCTGCAATTGGAGCAGTAGACGACGTAAGGGCAACTGCCCTCCGCTGCCCTTTTTTTGACCAGCGACTTGGCGTAATTCGGCGCGGCGGCCAATATCTGCCCTCCCCACGAGCAACACTGGGCGCGTTCGCCTTCGTAAGGAAGCGGTTCGAGTTTGTAACCGGCGTCGATTAAGATGCGCCGCACGTTCCCGCGCGTCTCAGGCATTTGGCGGGCCGAGCAAGGGTCGAACACCGAGACTGTCCGCGCGTCTTCTCGCACATTCGGCATACCCCATTCCGCCATCACGTCATAGAGCATGACAGTCTCTATGCCGGGCAGATATCGCGCGAACATCCCGGCGCAGGCAGGGCAGGCAAGTACGACCTTAGGTACCCCAAAGCGGCCCAGCACGCCTTTTATGGCCTCGACGCACAACGAGTGCTTTTCGCCGGCACCGGCCCACACCGCAGGGGCGCCGCAGCACATCAGCGATATGGCTGTATCGGGATGCTTTTCACGCAAGCGCCTGTAGGTACTGATCACATATTCAGGGTTGGAAGCCCCAAGCTGGCAGCCCGGGAAATACAGATATTTGGCCCTCTCTCGCCCGCCCGGAAGCGCGGATAACGACGCGCCGCCCCCGTCGGCGAAATCCATGTCTCTCAGCCAGAATTCGTGAAACGCCCAAGGCATGGCGCCTTTTTTGTTCAGCGCCTCGTGAGAGGCCCTCAGCATCTCTCCCAGGTCGATGCCCTTTGGGCAGATTTCCTTGCACAGGCCGCATTGATTGCAGGTGGATATGAAACGGGTGACTATGGTGCCGTCGCCGTCGAGCGTCCCGGGATTGATCGTCGCCTCTATCTCCGCTTCCAGGCGTTTCGGGGACTTTCCGTAATAAGCCATCAGCCAGCAGTGACGGACGCACGCGTCGCAGCGGCACCTTATACATCTGGACGCCTCGCTCACGGCCTCCTCTTTTGTATATGAAATTCCGTCCGCCGGCAAGATCGGCGGCGAATATTTCAGCGCGTCCGGATCCAATGCCATTTTAGTCGGGGAATCACCCGATGCGCCCTTCATCACGCCGGTCTTCAAATAGGACTCGATGAGCGCGGCGGCCTCTAAACCGTGGGCTATGGAGCCGACCGCCGAAGCGCCGGCGAGTTCGCCCCCCAGGAAAACGCCCGGAACGGCTGAAGCCATCGGAAACGGCCCATTCCCCATGAGGCCGAAATCATAACCGCCCGCTCCAGTAGAGATGTAAACCGCGTCGTTTGACGATAAGAGCGCCTCGATATCCGAGATATCCGATCCCGGCACGAACGCATAGCGCTCGTACATGAACTGGAGTTCGAGTTCGCGCGCCGCGGCCTTTGCGTCCATCCGCTTCCACAGGCTGCCGCCCGGTTCGGATGCCCTGTCGTAAACCGTGACATCATATTTTCTGTTCGTGAGACGGAGGGCGCAGGCCAGCCCCCCCGGGCCTCCTCCCACGATTGCCGCAGAGTGCCCCTTCGGGGGAAGGTTATAGCTGTTCGGCTTCGTGTTGACTGCATAGCGGACGGAAGCCGCCTCCAGCATCCTGATCGATATGGGAGCGTCGAGCCGTGCGCGGGGACAAACCAGGGCGCACGGCTCGGCGCAGAGCGTGGATACTATGACTGGAAAGCCGACTCTGTTGGAGTATAGCCTGTAAGCGCTGTTGAACCCTCCACGTGACAAGCGTGCGGTAAATTCACGCACATCTAACTTGAATGGACATTCAGAGGTGCAAAAGGCGTCCTCCTTCTCAAGGCACTCTTCCCTTATTATTTTTCTGAAATCTGCCATCAGATAAACGTATCCGTGATGGAACCTCCAAGACCGACGAAATATTCCTCTGTGACGTCCGTTTTTACCGGATTGGCTTTTATGTTCTCCAGCTCCTCGTAAAGCTCCGAACCGAGGAAGTATTTCGAGGGCTTGTACGGCTTCCCTCCGGACGCTATCGCGTCTAGCCCCGCCTTTATCTTCGCGGGGGTCGCCGGCATCTCGTATACTCGGACGCCGCAGGCGTTGTAAATAGCGTTGAGCACCGCCACATGCCCGGACGACTGAAACGCCTCCGACGCACCGGACGAACCGAACGGCCCCAATTCGTCGGGTCTTTCATAGTGGATCACCGTGATGTCGTCCGGCGTGTCCATAGCGTAGGGGACGCCGCTCGAAGCTATGTTTGTGTGCCTTTTCACGTCGTCGTAGTTTTCGCTCAAGGCAAACCCTATGCTGTGGGAAATGCCTCCGTAAGCCTGCCCGTCGACAGCCTGTATGTTGCCGACTTTCCCCACGTCATCCACGCAGGTGAATCCGAGCGCCCTCACCTTTCCAGTAGCAGTGTCAACTTCAACCTCAGCCATATTCAGGCAGTAAGTGTACGCGGGGGTCGGGTCCCCTATTCCAGTATTGGGGTCGAGACGGCAGAGCCCTGGCACTGACATGTTGGAGTATTTCCCGAAGTATTTCGTCGGGATACCCTCGGTTTTCATTTCGCCGTGTGTCCTGTATGTTCCATCGGGCTTGCGCATAGCCGCTATCAACTGTTCGGCGGCAAGGACGGTAGCGTGTCCCGTCATATAGTGCCCGCGGCTCGCGGCGGACATCCCGCTGTTGGGGCAAATTTTGGTGTCGTTCTGCACCAGCCTTATTTTGTCGGGGGTGACTCCAAGCGGTTTCAAGGCTTCGAGGGTCAGCATCAGCGAGCCGATATCCCCTCCCTGCCCAAGCTCCTGATACGTGTCGTATTTCGTGAAAGTTCCGTCAGGATTGATTTCTATCGCGACTTCCGCGCTGTCCGTGCTTCCCTCCGAGACGTTGAAGCCGCCCCAGGCCAAACCGACGCCGCGCCGTCTCTCCGGTGTGTCGGCCGCCTTCGCCCTCGCCACGGCTTCCTCATACAGCGGCTTCATTATCTTCATCATCTCTTCCATCGGATACTGGCGGAAGGGATAGCTGTTGATATTCGTCTGTCCATCGCGGGCTATGTTCCTCCAGCGGAATTCGAACGGATCAATGCCGGCTTCTTCCGCCGCCATGTCGATCAAAGCCTCGCTCAAGGTATAGGCTTGAGGCGAACCGTAGCTCCGGTAAGCCGTCCCGAAGTTGTGGTTCGTGTTGGCCACGCGGCAGAGCCCAGCCGCGTTTGGCACGTAATAAGGGAAGAACGCGAATCGCGCCTGCTTTGTCATGCAGTCATCCCCGCCCCACGAATACGCGCCGTGGTCGAGCCCCGTTTCAAATTCAACCGCGGTGATCATCCCGTTCTCGTCGCAGGCGATCCGCCCGTTCGAGTGGCAGGGGCAGCGTTTGCCGGAGAAATGCTGATGCTCCTCGTAGCTCATCGACAGAGATATAGGCGCTTTCATCACCACAGCCGCGGCACCCGCGAGGCAGATGTCTCCCGCGTTCGTCGACCAGCCGAAGGCCCCTCCCGTCGGGTTCATCAAGACCCTGAGCTTATCCTTCGGCACGCCGAGGGAATTTCCGACGCGGCTGAGAGATGAGTACAATCCATGCGATTTACAATGCATGGTCAGGAAACCGTCCTCGTCGAAATATGCCTGCGCCACGCAGCCTTCGATCGATAGGTGAGGTTCCCTCGCAGAATAAAAGCTTCCCTCCGCGCGATATTTCGAGTTGTCTATGATTTCGGCGACCTTCGAGGGTTCTTCTAAACCCGCGCCTTTCAGTACCGGCTGCATACAGAAAACGTTCGGCGTGTCCTCGTGTATCCTCATGGCGTCGGGCATCGCGGCTTCGAGAAAGTTCAGGTATTCCGGCAGTTTTTCTATCTCGACCTTCACTTTGGCGGCGGCGGCGCGGGCATGAGCTTTGGTGTCGGCCGCGACCAGCCCCACTACGTCGCCATAGCGAAATATTCTGTCCTCGCAGAGCACCTTACGGCTCGGCTGTGTGACCGTAGACCTCTCGTGCCAATTCGCCTCGGCCATTACGTTGGTCCCTCCCACGGCCTTCAAATCCGCAGCCAGTATGACTTTCGCCACCCCGGGCATTTTCTCGGCCTCCGATATATCTATGCTCAATATTTTCGCGTGGTGGGCGAGCTTTGGCTGCACTACGGCGATGTGCCACGTATTGTGCGGCATTTTGAGTGCCTGGTCGTCGCCGTAATCTGACATCCCTGTGACTTTCGCCAGCGCCGTCGGGCGCACGACCGGTTTTCCGTAATACTCGCCGTCCGAGGGGGGGTTGAACGTAATGTCGCCCGCCGCTGCCTCTCCGCGCAAAATCTTCGCCGCGTCCATCACGGCGTTGACGATCTGTTTGTAGCCTGTGCAGCGGCAGACATTTTTATGCTTATGAAACCATTCTTTGACTTCAATGCGCGTCGGATGGTTATTTTTGAGCAGCAGGGCGTAGGTTGAAACGACAAAACCAGGCGTGCAGAAGCCGCACTGTATCGCCCCGTTGTTCATGAACGCGGTCTGTATCGGGTGAAGATTGTTCGGAGTCCCGATCCCTTCCACCGTTATGACGGAGCTGTATTCGTCCACGCGCGAAATTTTCCGGTTGCAGGAGCGAATCAGCTCCCCGTTCAGTATGACGGAACACGACCCGCAGACGCCTATGCCGCACCCAATTTTAACGCCGGTACATCCCATCCGCCGCAGTACGTCGGCCAAGGAATCCGCATTTGGATCGCAGATAAACATCCTGTTAACGCCGTTTATATTAAGCCACATTTTCTTAAAAGCCATCTCGGTACCTCCCGCAAATTTCAGCGCACTTGTTTAAGTATAGAAAAATATTTTGTGATATTTATCTCTATAGCGAGTTTCCCCGGCCGCGAATGCCGACCTTCAGCACGTTTCGCAGATAATCAATGCTCTGTTTGCACGCCTCGATTTCTTTTTGCCTGGCGACTTCGATAGGGTCGTCCCCGATCTCGTATTCGACCTCGAACGTAATGCGATCAAGGCGGGGGGATTTTTCCTTCAATGTCTTTAAAACCCTGACGCAATCGATATCTCCGCTACCTATGGCCGCGCCTACCGAATGAGTTCCGTCGGGGTCGACGACCAGTTTATTGTCACAAAAATGACAGCAGTTGGCATATGGAGCCATCTTTTCCACACAGATTTCCGGGCCTTCCAGAACGACCAGTGAATTGATGGTATCCAGACACGCGCCGATGTTCGGATGATTTAGCTGTTTGAGCAGCCAGATTACTTCGTCGGCGTATGTGTCGCAATGATTTTCGATTGAGACGAGAAGGCCCAATTCTTCCATTAAAGGAATGTTCTTCTTGAATTCATCGTACCGGTCGGCCAACTGTCTCATGACCTCGGGGTGAAAGCACGTGCCATAGAGCGGCCTGGGCCGTTCGATATCGAGGCTGAATTTGACCAAATCCGCCCCCATGGCCTTCGCGTTTCGCAAGGCGTCGCTCACCTTTGAGTTTACCCTGGGATCGCTTGGGGCGTTGAATGAGACATTGTATTCCAGGTAAAGGCCGTGCGTTTCCGCAGACGCCTTGACCTCGGACAGGCGGGCGGCTTCCAGCGTTTCCAAATCCACATTGGTGACGTGAAGCCCGTCCAATCCCCATTCCACGGCCAAGTCCATGAGTTTCGCTAAGTCTATGGTTTTTTCAAACGCGTGAGCCCCGTCAAATCCCCAGCTTTCACCGAGACCGCTGAGGTGCAGCGTGTACGTGTGCATACCAAGTTTGAATCGTCTTTCGCCGTTCAATTCCATAATTGCTCCCTTTCTTTTTTTGAGATTTACACGTTTCTTGAGCTTCATGCAAACGCCGGCAGTCACGCGTCCGGATTTTCTTAAATTTGCGGCCCACGAGTAGTCATATATTAAAATACCGCTTTTACATACAAACGAATTATCTCCCTGCACCGTGACATGTATTCCGGCTCGGGGGGCTGAATATCTGAAAGCGGATACGGGCGCCCGAGTTTTCTGTACGTATCGACTCCAAGGCGGTGATAAGGCAGCAACTGCACGCCGCGCAAGCGTTTCAGCCCCGCGCAGAACTTTCCGATTTGAGCCAGCTCATCCGTCGCGTCGTTTACCCCGGGAATCAGCGGTATCCTGACGATCAGCTTCAAAGCGCTTTCCACTTCATTAGTCCGCGATAAATTATCCATGATCAGCGTATTGTCCACACCGCAAAGTTTTTCATGCTTCTTTTGGTCAAAAATTTTAATATCCACAAAAGCGGTGTTTACAAGAGGGATAATATCGCGGATCACAGACCATGGAGCATAAAACGACGTTTCGATAGCCGTGTTTATGCAATTTGCCCTCGACGCTCTCAACAAAGCCAGCGAAAATTCCGGCTGCGACAAAATCTCCCCGCCGGACAGCGTTACCCCGCCTCCGGAATGGAAGAAAAACGCCGTGTCCTTTTTTACTTCCTTTATCACATCCCCTACCGTCATCACTCTTCCATATACTTTCTCATCAGCGTTTTCAATTTCAAATGACTGTCCCTCCGGTGTGGAGCACCACCAACAGCGAAGCGGACATCCCTTCAAAAAAACAACCGTCCGAAAACCTTCGCCGTCGTGAGTGGAGCCGCGCTCCATTCTCAGCACGACGCCCCGTTCTTCTTCCGCGTCTCTCACCATGATGACGCTCCCGCCGGAGGGCTCAAACCATCGGTACCGGGCTACGCCGCCCAGTTGTCGATGACGGTTCGGGCGATGATCTCGTCCTGCACTTCCTTGCCGAGTTCCACAAAGAAAGCGGTATATCCCGCCACACGGACGAGCAGATGTTTATAATCCGCCGGCCTTTCCTGGGCTGCCCGGAGCGTTTTTTCATCCACTACGTTGAACTGGGCATGGTAAACATCCAGCGTACACAAAGATTTGAGCAGATTCATCATATTGGCTATGCCCTCGTCCCCCGCCAACATCGCCGGTTCCAGTTTCATGTTCAACTGAGTCCCCTGAGTGAAACGCGCGTGAGGAATATGCGAGACGGACTTTAACAGCGCCGTTGGGCCGTTGACGTCGGTGCCGCCGGTTGCGCCGATGCCGTCCGTGAGCGGAGTCCATGCTTTCCGCCCCGAGGGCAGCGCCCCGACTTCGGCGCCGAGAGGCGTATTGCCGGAAACGGGCAATATCCCTACGGTCATGCGGCCGAACTTCGTGTCGTATTTCTCGAACTCGTCGGCAATGAAGGTAAAAATTTCGCCTACCATATCGTCGGCGCGTTCGTCGTCATTACCGTACTTCGGCGCGTCGAGGCACATTTTTTGAATATCCTCATATCCGTTAAAATCGGCCTCCAACGCATCGCACAACTGCTTCATCGTGATTTTTTTCTCGTCAAACACAAGGGCGCGCACAGCGGTCAGCGAGTTTATGATATCAGCAATGCCGACGGAGATAACGCCGCCGCCGGCGTTGTACTTCGCGCCGCCCATGCTGTAATCTACGCCGCGCTCAATACATTCCCTGTAAGTCAGAGAAAGACAGGGAACGGGACGGTAGTTCATGCTGAGGTAATCCAACAGTTGATTACCCTTCGCGATGGCCTTTGTGGCAAACGCGATATGCGTCTTCACGGCAGACCAAAAATCGCCGAAGGTTTTGAAATCGGCCGGGCTGCCAGTGGAAACGGAGACCCGTTTGCCGCTCTTGCGGCAGATGCCGTCGTTCAAGGCCAGTTCCACCATTCCGCCGAGGTTCAGGTCAGCCATATCCGTATATTGTTTCATTCGCCCGCTGAGATTGGTTTCGACGCAGCCGCAGGGATTCCAGTCCCACGCCTCGCGCAAAGGCACGCCTTTGTTGAGGAGCATCCGGATACCCGCGTCGTCATGGTGAACGGCCGGCATACCCGTACCAAGACGGATGGCCTCGGCGGTCTTACGCAGAAAGGAGTCGGGGTTTTTGGAGATGTTATAGCGGACGGAAAGGTTCGGCTCGGCGAAACGGACGTCCATCGTGGCCTGAATTACCTGGTAGGACAGATCGTTTACCGCGTCGTTTCCGTAACGGTCTATACCGCCGGGCGTCGTGTTGATGGTCGTGCAGTAACCGGCGGCGTATTTCGCGGTGATCTCGTCCTGGAACAGGCTGAGTTCGGCTATTTTGATCCACATGCAGTCGAGCAGCTCCTGGGCCCCGTCCTTGTCGATAACGCCCGCTTCGATATCCGCCTTGTAATATGGGTACAGGTACTGGTCGATGCGCCCCAGGTTGTAGGAAGAGGCGTTTTGTTCCATGAAAATCGCGTACTCGTAGAACAGCACGCTCTGTAGCGCCTCATGGAACGACCGCGCCGGATATTCGGGCACGCGCCTGCATACGGCTGAAATTTTTTGCAGTTCCGACTTCCGTTCGCTGTCTTTGCAGGAAGCCGCCAGTTCATCGGCCTTATCCGCAAAGCGATTGGCCCGCGCCACGAGCCCCTCGCACGCCAGCAATTCGGCTTGCAGGAAATAAGTTTTTTCGAGATCGCCGGGGACGGAAGTATCCAGTTTCGACATGTGTTCCTCAATCTCTTTGCGAATGCCGGAGACGCCCAGAGCAAGGAGCCTGTCCCAGCCGGGCGTCGTCTCGCCATAGCCGCGCACGGCCTTCCGGTCGATATAAACGTAGCCGTTGTCGCGCAGCGCCGCCAGCTCATCCGGAATGAGACTGCGCCACATCTCGAACATGGATTTGCCCTTCCAATAAGGTTTTATCTCCTCGATGAACATCGTCTTATCCTCTTCGCGCAAATAGAAGGGGTCGAATTTTCTCGTGCTGATGGTGTCCAATTCCTTGTCCACGACGGACCAGCAACTGTCCGCGCACAGGACGCCGCCCCTCGCTTTGGAGCCGGCGCTGCCCACAAGCAGCTCATTATCCTGGATAAAGGCGCTCACCTTGCGGCACTGATTGAGAAAAGCGTACGCTTTTTTCAACACCCACGGCTTGCCCTCGTGCTCTTCGAACCCCTCGGTCAGGTATTTCGCCGGCTCCAGATCCATTTCAGGCGTGATATTCAGAAAATTCTCCCGCAAGGCATCGATACGATCCATATAATTTTTTGCCATTTGCAACAACCCCTCCTTTTGCTGATGAGCGACAGAGAGAATAGAACCTTCTCTACCCTTTATAAATACCCTCGTTCAAATAGGCCAGCAACGAATCTTTCGGCATATTCCCGATGCCAAGATACCCCAGGTTGTATTTGCTTTCGGCGAAGAAATCCTTCTTATGCATGGCTCCAGCTAATACTATCATTGAATCGATAGTGGGAGTCGAGACGCCATATTGCGCGCCGAGGTCATGATAGATTTTGCAGCCGACGGGCACATCCTCGGTCAGGTAGCGATGATGGATGCTGTTGGGGCCTGTGTTTCCCTCTTCAGACGGCTTGTCGAGCGGGAACACCACGTTGTCCTTGCCATCCTTGTCAAGGCCCATGTATTCCTGTGTCAGTACGCTGCGGCGGGAAAAAAAGGATTCGTATGAATATTCGGGGACTCCGACGCCTATCGCGCGCGCCAGCGCCTTCTCCTCCTCGAAGAACCGATACTGCACCTCACAGATGGAAGGACACAGCCCATGGGAGTACATCGAATAACTGTCTCTATCGTACCCGCCGAAGATTACGCCCCAATTCTCCATCGTGGATACGCCCAGAATGGTGGCGGGGACGTGGATAACGGGATTGATGTTAGCAAAACCGATATCGAGCACGGTATTTCCGGCCTCCGGGCTGTTACCCCGTGTCACGGCGTCCACACAGGGAAGATACCGCGAAGACTCCATGAACGCGCCGGTATCGGCCATTGGCAATGCCGCCCCCCGCAGGGTGATCGCGCGATATTTCACGCCCACATGGGGAAGGACGAAACGTCCCACGGACTCCAAGCGCGTTCCGTAAGGCGCCGACGACCAACCGCCCACGATGACTTTCTTTTTGCAGCCCATCTCGCGCATCATACGGCGCAGGAGCAATGTACCGTAATTATCGGTAAAGATGTGTATTGCCTGTCCGTCCTCGAGGCAGGGGATCAACTCACGGAAAAAAGGCTCGTGCGCAAAGGCGGGAGCGGCGACTACGATCAGCCCGGCGCCTTTCACAACCCGCCCCATATCGCTGCTCACCACGTTGGGGTAAGCCCTTCCCGAGCGCTCGAAACAGTATAGATTGCGCTGCACCCCATCCAGCAGAATGCCCGTCTTATCCAAGTTGGCCAGGGTTTGTTCGGCGAACGGCATCATATCGTACAGCCGCACTTCACGACCGGCCAGCTTGATGTCGGCCGCGCACGTTTTTCCTACCGCGCCGCCGCCCAATACGGCAATCGGCATGTCTTTCAAGTACTCCATTTTTTCAGCCATAGATAACATCGTCCCATTCATATTAGATTTAGCATGATAACTTGTGTTCGCGGGTCTTTACGGGCAATTTTATCCATGCTAATATGAATTGTAAAACGAATAAATTTGATAAAAACCATCAAAATTTTTGATAAGAGAAGTGACAGATAATGGACATGCGAAATATCCGCACTTTTTTAAGGGTAGTCGATCTGGAGAGCTTTACTAAGGCAGCCGAGGAGCTGAACTACGCGCAGTCCACCGTGACGACGCAGATTCTGCAAATGGAGCGCGAACTCGGTTTTTCATTGTTCGACCGATTGGGGAAAAAAATATATCTCTCATCACTTGGGCGGGAATTTTTGACCTACGCCAATGACATATCGCACATCATGCTGCAAGTCGGCATCCTGGGGAAATCAGAAAATGAGATGACTGGGACTCTGCGCGTGGGAGTCCTCGAATCCCTGTTGTTTCACACCATGCTGGACGTCATCCAGGAATACAATGAACGGTATCCCAATATTTATGTCGAGATAAAAATGGGGCAAGTCTCGGAACTTATGGAACTCTTAAAACAAAATCAACTCGATATGATCTATATTTCCGGCAATCTCATCGAGGATTCAAGGTTGCATTGCTGCTACTTGCACTGCTGTTACAAACGAGAGGAGAGAATAATTTTCGTGACCAGCCCCTGGCACGCGCTGGCGGTAAAAAAACTGGCGCCGCTCGCCGATGTTTTATCTTATCCTTTGATCGTCACCGAGCGTTCGGGAACGTGCTACAGCAAGCTGAGCGAATTGGCTACCGCGCACGATCTGGAGCTGCGTCACTTTCTGATGATAGACAACACAAAAGCGATCGCGGAACTTCTCCGGAAGGGCGTGGGAGTATCTTTCCTGCCGGAATATTCGGTCCGGCGTCATATTGAAAATGGGGAGCTGGCAGGCGTGGACGCGGATATCGAGCCGCAAATTTATCACAGCCAGATCCTTTATCATAAAAGCAAGTGGATCGCGCCGTACACCGAGGGATTGATTGCCATAATCCGTAAAATGTACCCCGAAGAAGCGGCATAACCCCCGGATCGAACCGATGACGTGACGACCGAACCATTGCCTGAGAATTTCGCGATGAGGTTACGCAGCTCTTGGCGGGTTATTCTCAGCAGGATTGCTTTTTATAATCCTGCCTAATTGAAAAGCGACGCTCTTACGGTTAGCGCCGCTTTTTCGGCGGGGTATAGGCAATAATATCTACAATGAGAATGAGCGTAAATTCGTTGAGAACCGCTTCAAATTCAGGTTACGTTAAAGACCCTGGTATAGTCGGCTCGCCAGAATTCGGCATGTTGTCCAGCGCATCAGGCTCATACTCGTATTCGCCCATGGCATTGCGAGGGCGCTTCGACATATACCGTATGAAGCCCAATGTCATAAAGAGACAAAGAAAAGCCATTGGAAAACCACAGAAAGACTTGATGGTTTTCACGCCGTCAATCCCGCCCAACAGGGTAAAACCTAGGGCGATTACGGCGATCACAATACCCCAGAAAAGTTTCAACCAGATAGGAGCTTCGGTTCGGTCAGTGCTGTTTTTCATACAGAGACTGGACAGGGTAACTACCATGGAATCGCACTGAGTGACAAGGGAAACGGTAATGATAATCAGCATAACCCCTTTCGAGATTGACGCAAATGGCGCCGTATCAAACACTGACAGGGTTAAAACCTCAGCCCCGTGAGTTTTATACATTTCGTAGAAATTGATACTATCAAAGAACTGGCTGTGGAGTACGATACCACCGAAGACAGTGAACCATACGATACCAAACAAGGCCGGGAACACCCACTCTACTAAAACGAACTCACGCAGAGTACGGCCGTGAGCAACACGTACCATGAACAAACCGAGCAGAGGGGCATAAGCAAGCCAGTCTACCCACCAGTACATATCCCAGTTCTGCGGCCAGTTACCGCCGTTCACATAAGGAGCGGTGTAAGTGCTAGCTTGAATGAAGTTCCCAAAATACTCACCTAAGGTCTCAGTCATTAGATTCAACGTGTAAGAGATAGGGCCGGTCAGGAACATGAAGATCAGCAATATGAAGAACAATTGCGTATTCCTGTCGGACAACCATGAAATGCCCCGTTTCAGACCACTGAGGGCAGAAGCGTTGTAGCAGAGAAACATGAAAGTGATCAACGTAGCGTAAACCATGGTGCTTGGCTCAATGCCGGTGTAGATGCGCAAGCCCTGAGACAATTGCAGCATACCATAACCCAAACCTCCCGCCACGGCACCAGTCAAAGCGAAAGCAGACAGGGAGTCAAAAGCGGCCCCCCATTTACTTTCGGCAACTTTCTCGCCAAAGATGGGGATTAGCGCGGAGCTGCACTTGAAGGGCGCTTTCTTATTCAGACAGAAATAAGACAGAATGATACCCATCACCACGCAACTGGCATAAGGGGTGAACCCCCAATGCAAGAAGCAGGTTCGCATACTCCATAGGATGGCCTCGTTGCTGCCAGCCGCATAACCAAAACTAGGGGCAGGTTCCATAGAGAATAATAGTGGCTCGGCGGCTCCCCAAAAAACCACTCCGGCGCCGATTCCAGTACACAGAGAGATCGCAAACCACTGCATATAGGTGAATTCGGGCTTAGCATTGGGGCCGCCTAATCTGATTTTCCCAATTGGATGGAACAGAACGACAATACACACCGCAACAAAGAAAAGCATCACCAAATTGACAAACCATCCCAGTTTATCCATCATGTTCACCATAACCAGATTGTTTAGGACATAGTAAAAGTCCTCGGCGTTGGTCACAATGAAAATGAGCATTACGATAAAGAGAATACCTGTGATGGCCATAACCGAAAATCTGAACTGTGATGTTTCATTTTGCTTAGTCATTGAATAAACTCCCTCCATATAAGTTTGTCTGGTTCGTTTGGGTTTGGGTGATATGTTTAAAGTTTATTCGCAACTATATCGATTTGTAAAATAGATGAATTTGATATTATCAATCAAGAAATTCGATTGAATGAGGGGAGGTTGATAGTGCCGTCCAATGCCGCTGCGAGAGAATAACCTACTCTACTGCGCGTGATATTCCGCTCATGGGCGCACATAAAACCTTCTATGCCGCGGGATAAATATTTTTCTTCCGCAAACGGCAAGAGGCTTATTTCTTCGGCGTACTTTGAATACAGCTCATTTGTGCCAGGCGGGCGCCTAGCGTAGGAGCGTTGCTTTTCGCGCGCAAGCTAATGGTTTCGTTCAGTCACCCAAGTTGATAAACATGAATTTCCTCGGGTACACAGGTTGTCATGGCTCATTGCTTTTCCAGCAGATATTCGAGCTTGTACCACGACTCTCTGATCATTTCAGGGCAGATTCTCCATCGCTCATTCATGTCGCCGCCCAGGAGTTCCAGGCACTTGATACCACCGCTGGAGTTCCCGTAGTTTTCGTCAAACCATCTGTAGAATTCAGGAAACAGTTCCGATATGCCGCGCGCACCGCACGCCAAGCTGAGCGCGCACGCCGCGCCAGTGACTATGCCGCACGCGTGACCGATTCCCATTCCCAAAGAAAGCCCTCTGGAGGCGCGAATGAGGTTTTCGTCTTCTATCTGCATCAGCCCCATCGTCATAATCACCATGATTTGGCTGCACGAGAATCCTCGTCTCTGTAGTTCGTCCACTTGGTAATCCTGCATTTTAGTGCCCCTTCTTTATTTACGGCTATGGCCACAAGCAAACAACAGCCACATTTAACGCTTTTCAGTTCATTCATGTCAAAAGGCAAGAAAAGGCAAGTTGTCCACAGTTTTCGATTACCTCTAAATTTTTATGTGCGCTGGGTCTCCTATAAATACATTCGGGCCTTCCCTGACGTGTTTCGCGATAATTTTTCCCAGCATACAGTAACAGGCTCTGCGTCTTGCGGATTCTTTCCATGTGCACTTTGCCCTCCCGTCTTGTTTGACTTATCATGCCTCATTTTAAGATATATAACCGAATATACAATATCGTCACGGCCCCATTCGGAAACAAGCTGAACTTCCCTGCTTCGCCGGGATACTTCCCTTTCTATGTTGCCTATTTCTATTTCGTTAGGGATACAGATACAGCGGACTTGGCTAACCTAATGGCGTCAGTAACGAGTATGCTCTCTTTACGCAATTCCTCCCGCTTTTCCTTCCTCGAACCCGTCAGCCGTGTCCTCGTTCACTCCTTTCGTTGCCGCTCCCTTGTTTGCATATAATTTACCGTATGCAACGTGGTAGATATCAGGACGTAACATATAGCGATACAGATTCATGAAAATCCTGTCTTTGTTTGCGGTAGAGTTACCACTGATTCTTTCTAAAGTCTCGGTTGTTGGTTTCATTGAAGAATTCCTTCCCAGTCAATTTGACTTTAGTTGCACAATAACTACGCCCCTTCGCCATGTAAGGGTCATTACCCCTCTCGGACTACTACGAGCGTTCCGTATCCATGCAGGATATTCAGACTCTACAGCCATAGCCGGAGTTTCCGGCATTCCTGTTTAGGATATCCCCGGTTAGCAATGTGTGCAGGTGAACGCGGATTGTCGGTTTCGCTTTCGCTCTGTTGCCACGAGTTCTCTCGTAGATTGTATGAACTTATTGATAACCGATAAATCTGGGAGATTGACCTATCGTGTTCATACTAGAGGTTTCAGACAGTTTTCCTCTACCTGGCCCTTACAGGAATTGAGAGCTTGCGTTCAGTAAACTCAACTTAAACCTCGTATCCGTTTAACATTGCGGTTCAGTCGTGCCAAACTGTCTTTAGGCAACTTACCGCTTTTATGCCATGCTATGTTCCCGTATCAGCTTTCGCCTTTCGGTTAGGCATTTTGTTTCCTGCGTTATCATGCAGGGCAGCGCCTAAGCTGCTTCACACATCGCCCTATCCGGGCGCACCTCCCACAGGGCCGTCATGTCGGGATTGACCATCACGGATGCTTTGCCGGTGCTCAGGAGGTCTATGAGTAGCTTCCCCAATTCAGTTGAAACCACCTGTTTTTTCCTCTTCGCCAGATACCCGCGCTTGAACAGAACTCCTATGATATTTTCTTGAGTCGCCTCAGTGCCGATTCCCTGTACTTCTTTCAGCTTCGCCCTAATCTGAGGGTCTTTAACGAACAAGTGGATATTGTTCATTGATGCCAGCAGCGAATGATACGTGTAGGGAGACGGCGGTCTCGTCGTTTTCTCTAAAACCACGGCATGAACGACGCCCGCCTCATCCTGCCTGACGGGAGGCAGAATATCCGGCGCGTCTGCGCCGTAAGGCGCGTCCGAATCGCGCGTTTCGCCATCTCCGCCATCGCCCGAATTTTCGCCCTTTTCTTCCAGTTTGATATGTCCGTCCGGTTCATCCTGTTTGTCCCACCCCTGCCAGCCTAAATTTATGACCGTCCTGCCAGTCGTTTTGAAAAGCTCTCCGTTCGCCTCGAACTCGACGGACGTTTCCTCGTATTCGTAATCAGCTAAAAATTGCAGAACATACCTGGAACAGATAAGCCCGTAAATCTTCCTCTCCGTATCGGAGAGCGCCCCTTCGACCGGAACCCGCGTCGTAGGGATTATCGCGTGATGCTCGGAAATCTTTGACGTGTCCCAGGCGAGGCTTTTTCTCGTCAAATCCACGCCATGAATCATGTCGGCCATATCGGGACAGCCCGCGCGAATCGCGTCCACGACCTTCGGGGCTTCCGTGAAATGCTCTTCGGGGATGTACTCGCACCCCGCGCGCGGGTATGTGACATAGGCAGATTCATAGAGTTTCTGGACGTGAACGAGGGTATCCGTGATGTCGTACTTTTTCGACGCCGCCATTTGCAGTTTTGAAAGGGAATACGGCAGCGGGGGCGGGGCTTTGCGCGTTTTTTTCGCCACGGACGCAATCGTCCCGTCCGCGCCTTCGAGAGGCTGCGCCAGTTTATGCGCCGCGTCCCTGTCCGTGATATGCCCATGTTCATCCACGGGAGAAGAATCTTTCGGAACCCGCCGCCCCGTTATCTTTCTATCGCCGCCGAGCGCGAGCGTGGCGGTGAGATCGAAGTATAAAGAAGGAATAAAATCCCGTATCTCCCTGTCCCGCGTGACGACAAGCCCCAGCGTCGGCGTCTGGACGCGGCCGACTGAGATGATTCCGGTCTCGTAAACTTCGCGCAGGCTGACGGTTACGAACCTGGTCATCGAAAGTCCCACGTTATCCGAGAACTCGGATAATGTGGGGATTCCGATAACAAGGTGCGCTACCTGACGAATGACGAGCGGAAATGCTTGCTGGCTGCCCTGGATGCCCGCGAGCAGGATATGAGAGATGGACGGGACAGCCACATCCTGTGGTCTAAATCCAGAAAGCTGCCGCTGGCGCCTGTGATGAAAGATACGGAATTTGCCGATCACCTGAAACTCATCATCCTTTTGAGCTTATCAACGGGAATCAGGCGCAACACCATGTTTTCCCTGGAGTGGCACGATGTCAATTTCACGGACAAGACTATAATGGTACGAGCGGCAACCTTGAAAAACGACAGGCTGTATTACGTGCCGATGAACGACCTGGCGTTTGACACTATCTCCAAATGGCGAAGACAATGCAAGCACACTTCTCCCGGCAGCCTCGTTTTTCCTTCACCGCAGACTGGCAAAATAATGGACAACTGCAACACGGCATGGGAGAATCTTCTCGAAAGAGCCGGGATCGAAAATTTCCGCTGGCATGATATGCGGCACGACTTCGCTTCTCAGCTTGTGATGAAGGGG
>JAISYN010000110.1 GCA_031269915.1 Synergistaceae bacterium | reverse complement strand
GAGAAGGGGAACCGTTATCCGCCCGACCGCGACAAAATCGCGAAGATGGCACAGGTGCTTGAACTCACACTGCAAGAGACCGCCGAACTCTACGACCTTGCCGCGTTTGACCGCGCCTCGGTGGAGAAAGAGAAAAACAGCGCCGTGTCTCCCGATTTGCCTGAATATATAATGAGCAGCGAAAAGCTTCGGGTGGCGCTCCGTATGGCTCGCGACGCGAACGCCGGCGATGACGATTGGATGAAGGTCATTGAAATGCTCGAAGGGAAAGAGAATCCATCCGAGTGACTGGGGGGTGAAGCGATTGTTCTATCTCGAATATGATTTACCACAACTCATCAGGATCGCGGAAGACAGAATACGCATCTTCGACGAAGAGAGGCTCACCATCCCCAAGCCCCTTGACGCTTTCGATTTCATTGAGTTCGACAACGGTCTAGGAATTAAAACCGACACGCAACGCTTAACACCGAATCTCTCTGTCTTGGGACTCACCGCATTCAACGACGGACATTGGTGGGTGTGGCCAGAAAACTCGGAGATGCCCAAAAAGCATCCTGTCAAAAAGGGTACCATCCTTATTGACGAGAGATTATTGGAGTCGAAAGCCAATGGCGGACAACGAAATTTCACTCTGTTGCATGAAGGTTTTCATTGGCTACTGCACCCAAAAGTTTTTGCAAGGCAGGAAGTCGTATATCAGCGCAATTGCAATCGTACAAGTATATCAGCGCGAGTTGGCAGTAAAAAACCGCCAATGACTGGAATACAAATAACCGAGTGGCAAGCAAATGCTGCCGCCGCCGAGTTCCTGATGCCGCGCTTGGCTGCAATACTCGCTTTCCATGAAAGGTTGAGGATCCCAAGGTCACAATCGCTGCCAATTCGATGGTCGCCGGAAATGGATGCAACAATTCACGAAATAGCAGATATGTTTACTGCATCATATACTGCCATGAAATTTCGGCTTATTGACCTCGATTTAGTAATCGGTTTCCCAAGCCATTCATATTCTGACCTATTTTGAAACGGCCCTAATCACGATAGGCGAAAATTTTTTACGCATTATGTCAGAAATACGCAGACACGCATATATAGAATATCGAGGGTATTATGCGTAGTAGGAAAACGCCCAAAACGAAAAATGAATAAATAGCTATGCTAAGGATGTATCTTTATGTTTACCATTTATGTAATGCTAATATATCTCGAAGTAGTGAATTATTATTGGCAAACAAAACAGAGTTTTGCACAAAAGGCGCGATCTCCTCCTTTGGCTTGTATTTCTGACCGTAATTAAAACTCAACAATAATTATCTAACAGGAGGTTCTCCCATATGAAGCGTTATATCGTAAATAACGAAAACACTTTCAATCCCGGTAATCACCATGAGGTGCATACCATAGAACACGCAACTCAACTGCGCATTTCGAGTTACACAGACTTAGGCTATTGCAATTCCAGCATTGAGGCCAAGAAAAAAGCAAAGACCTATTATTGGGACGCAGACGGATGTGCCATCTGCTGTCCAGAAGCCCATGAAGGTTAGGAGGTAAGGCAAATGGCAAGAGGTACTCACCATATCGTCCACAATCCGAAAGGCGGATGGGACGTAAAACGAGGCGGTGGCGGTAAATCAATTATCCACACAGTCACCAAAGCGGAGGCCGAGCATATCGGTCGTGAAATAAGCCAAAATCAAAGAACGGAGTTTATAATACATGGCTTAGATGGACGGATACAACGCGCAGATAGTCATGGAAATGACCCGTGTCCCCCAAGAGATGCAAAATAGCACCTGCTAAACAGCGAGAGGGTTTTAATCAAGCCCTCTCATTTTTTCTTCACCCACACCGGTATCACTCTTGATAGCCTTTATTGCGGTATATAACCACTTAATAGTACTCAATCGCAGAAAAATAAAAATTCTCTATTTCAACAAAAAACTACCTTGACAGAATGTGTCTTTGGTACTTCCGCTGACATAGCCGCTGCTGTAGCAATTTTCCACCAAGACGCCGGCTGCGTTGCCCACCATGTACCCCACCACGCCGCCTACATCTCCGTTCGTGGCGCTGACCGCGGCGCTGCTGTAGCAGTTTCTTACGATGCTATTAGCAGCGGCCATGTACCCCGCCACGCCGCCTACATACCGAGCTCCACTGACCTTGCCGAGGACATAGCAGTTTTCAATGCTTGAATAATTAAGAGAACCAGCGATGCCGCCGACATACCGTGCTGTCCCGCTGGTTGCTTCGATCTCGACGTCCACGCCAAGGTTCTTGATGACAGCGGTAACGCCGGTAACGTAACCGAAAAGGCCCTGATAATCACCCAGACTTCCGGTGATGCGAAGGCCGGTTATCTTATGATTGTCGCCATCGAAAGTTCCTCTAAAGGTATATCCGCTTGCTGTGTAGCTGCCGATGGGAGTCCATCTCCCCCATTGTCTTCCAGATACTCTCCGAGGTCGATATCGTTATTGAGCCTGTAAAATTTTGTGTTATACGCACTCCTGATGGTCGAGGTAGGACTATCACGCCTTCCGCCAACTCCGCGAGATCTGCGGCGGTTTTGATCAAGTAGGGATCGCCGTCGGTTCCTGCCCCTCCGTCAAATTGAGGATTTTCTGAGGCTGCGGCAAAAACTGGTGTTATGGAGTACAGTGAAATAAATGTGACGAGAATAAACGCTAAAAGTGTAAGGAGAAGCGAACGATTACGCTGGCTGGCTGGCTGGCTGGAGAAGCATGGCCCCTTTGGTTGTTTTTGTCAATAGTAAAACTCATTATTTTTCATCCTTTCATACTAAGATCACAACAAAACCGATTCGTGCGTGAAATCAGCTCCGTCATGTCAAGTTTATTTCATCGCTCAAACACAAACGCGCGGAAAAAAACATTTTTTCGGACTCATATCTCCCCCGCGAATGCGCGCAACATGAAAATACGCGCCAAATCCCCCGGCCACCGCCGCCTTTCCGATGGATAAATATTTATGTTATCTAACTAAAATATTATGGGCGCTGCGCTTCCGTAAGTCAAGCAAATATAACGGCGGGTATCCTAAAAAAACGATTATTTAACTATATTTGGCGTTTCGCCGCGAATATAACGCGCATACGAGGCGAAACGCCTGGAATTTTCATACGCTCCCCGGAGAGAGCCGGCATTCAAAAACGCCCCGCTCCGCTATGTCAGTGCAATCTTATTTTACAGGGCATATATCGCGCCGTTTGAAATGTAAGAACTAACATATGCACGGAAACGTATATCTTGTATATGTATATGTATACGCAAAATATAAAAAGAAATTATATATTTGGCTGAACAGATTTCAGAGGAACGCGCGTATTGCCGTTATATACCGGTGATCGCCTTTTCTCCAGGCTATTGAGCAAGCTTGTGACAGATGGTCCGCTGAGCGGCGCGATCTCCTCCGGATACTTCCTCCTCACGGCTTCTCGGATTGTGATTTCAACAGCTTTTTGTCCGCGCCTATTGACAGATCGAAAAATACGATATATAGTTGCTCATGTGCTCAATCGTTTGAAGGGAGAAAATACCGTGAAAAAAACCGCATCCGATTCTGATAAATGCGACTGCGATATCATCCATGAGGACGTGGTGGCGGATGTGCGCTCAAAGATGCCCGACGAGGAGCTTTTAATGGATCTGGCGGATCTGTTCAAGGTGTTCGGGGATTCGACGCGGGTAAGGATTCTCTCCGCGCTGCAGCACTCTGAGATGTGCGTGTGCGACATAGCGGTTCTTCTTGGCATGACCAAATCCGCCATCTCGCACCAGCTTCGCGCGCTCCGGCAGACGCGTCTCGTCAAACGCCGAAAGGATGGCAAGACGGTCTTTTACTCTCTCGACGACAGCCACATAGGCAATATTTTCGAGCAGGGCCTGTCGCACGTCCGCGAGAGATAATTTTTTGCCTTTGAAGTTGAATGAATTCTCAATCATTCAATCAAATATGAGGGGAGATAAAGAACAATGACTATGGAAGCCGCCATGACCAAGAGGGATTTCAGGCTCGTCAACCTCTGCTGTCCCGTATGCGCTGGAAAAATACAGAAGAGCTTGAGCAAATTGGACGGCGTGACGAGCGCCGTAATCGATTTCAGCTCGCAGAAACTCACCGTCGAACTTGACGGCGAAGGGCCGGAGGACGTTGCGGAGCGGATCGCCGTTATTGCCAGGCGGTATGAGTCCGCGATTGAAGTGGCGGAAGTCTTCCCTGTCATTCCGGGAGAGAAAACCCTTTATCTCGCGAATTTATCGAGCGCCGAACGCGCGGAAAAAATCGAAGCGCGGGTGAAGACGCTCGAAGGGGTCAGCGCGGCGGCCGTCGGGTTCGCTGCTCAAACAATGCGCATCGAGGCCGAAGATAAGGCCAAACTTCCTTTTCTGCTGAGGCAGGCGTCGGATATAGCGAGGGACATCGATCCCGGCGTCGAAATTTCTTTCAGCGAAAGACGCGGCGCGGACGCGCCGCGTATCGACTGGAAGCGCCGGTTGTCAAATGCGGCGCTTTGCGCGGGGGCGGCGCTCTTCTTTGCCGGTATGTATTTTAAATTCGACGCCCCCACGGACTTGGCCGTCTTTGTCGCGGCGTACCTGCTGGTCGGAGGGGACGTTGTGCTGAGGTCTTTGAAAAACATCGCCAAAGGCCAGTTGTTCGACGAAAATTTTCTGATGAGCGCCGCCACGCTTGGGGCGTTCGCTATCGGCGAATATGCCGAGGGCGTGGCCGTCATGCTATTTTATCAGGTCGGGGAAGCGTTCCAGGGGCTCGCCGTCAATCGCTCCCGCAAATCGATATCCGCCCTGATGGATATCCGCCCTGATTTCGCGAACCTGAAATACGGCTCGGAGCTGCGCAGGGTATCGCCTGAAGAGGTTGGAGTGGGAGAGCGTATCGTCGTCAAGCCCGGCGAAAAAGTTCCGTTGGACGGAGTTGTCGTCGAGGGCCGTTCCGCCTTGGACACGTCCGCTCTGACCGGCGAATCCGTTCCCAGGGATATCGAGCCGGGCGGCTCGGTAATGTCCGGATCCATCAACAAGAGCGGGTTGCTGACAATAGAGGTCGCTAAAGAGTTCGGAGAGTCCACCGTGTCTAAGATACTCGACCTGGTGCAGAACGCCGGATCGAAAAAAGCCCCTATGGAGAACTTCATCACAAAATTCGCCCGCTACTATACGCCGGCCGTGGTCTTCGCCGCTCTCGCTCTCGCTGTCATCCCGCCGTTGTTTCTGCCGGGCGCGAACCACTCCGACTGGATCCGGCGCGCGCTGGTGTTCCTTGTCGTCTCATGTCCCTGCGCGCTCGTTATATCCATTCCATTGGGGTTTTTCGGAGGCATCGGAGGAGCGTCGAGAAATGGCATCCTCGTCAAGGGCAGTAATTACCTGGAGGCGCTGAGCAAGGTGGATACTGTAGTGTTCGATAAGACCGGTACATTGACGAAGGGCGTCTTCAGCGTGACGAAAATAGTTCCCGCAGGAATCTCTGATAAGGAGCTGCTGTTTTACGCCGCCCACGCCGAGAGCGAGTCGAACCATCCGATAGCGGTCTCTATACGAAAAGCCTACGGGAAGCAGACCCAGGCCGGAAGCATTTCCGAATACGAGGAAATCGCCGGGTATGGCGTGAAGGTTCGTATAGACGGCGATGTGATACTGGCGGGTAATGACAAACTGCTCGAAGGCGCGGGCGTTCCTCTCGAAAAAGCGCTCGAACCGGGAACGATCGTTTACCTGGCGGTGGGAGGCGTTTTCGCGGGATATATCGTCATCTCGGACGAGTTGAAACCCGACAGCGCGCGCGCGGTGAAGGAACTCAAAAAAATCGGAGTCGCCAAGACCGTCATGCTGACCGGCGACAGCAAGACCGTCGGTGAAAGGGTGGGCAGGGAACTCGGCATCGACGAAGTGTACGCCGAACTGCTGCCTCAGCAGAAAGTCGAGCGTATGGAGGAGCTGGATGAAAACAACTCCAAGGGCAAGGTGGTCTTTGTTGGCGACGGCATCAACGACGCGCCGGTGCTCGCGAGAAGCGACATAGGCGTCGCGATGGGCGGCGTGGGTTCCGACGCCGCGATCGAGGCCGCCGACGTGGTGCTGATGACGGACGAACCCTCGAAAATCGTCGATGCCATCCGCATCTCCAAAAAAACGCGGAGCATCGTCTGGCAGAACATCGTTTTCTCTTTGGGCGTCAAGGGCGTCATTCTCGTCCTGGGCGCTATAGGGATGGCAAGCATGTGGGAAGCCGTATTCGGCGACGTAGGGGTAACTCTGATAGCCGTTCTCAATTCCATGAGGGCGATGCGCGTCAATTAACGGATTTCAGAAATTTTTTCCAGAGTATCCACGCCGCCGCCGCGGTGATTGCTATCGACGGCGCCATGAAAGAAGCGTTGTAAACCAGGCTGTATATCCATACGTTCTGTCCTTCCGGGGCATATGAAGCGAAGAACACGACGCCCGATAACACATGGCAGACGAGACGGGCAAACGCCGCCAGAGCGGTTCCGGCCGCCGCGCCCCTGCCGCTCTGGCCGAATACGCCTCCTATGCCCATGCAGGCGAAAGCGGCCGGATAGTCGAGAACGGCCTGGACCGGATGGGCGACGTAACCCCCCAGCAACATCTGAAGCAACCCCGACATGGCTCCGGCCGGAATTCCCCATTTATAACCGTATTTGTACGAAAAATAAAGCAGCGGGGCCATCTCCAGCGTCACCGAACCGCCCTGCGGCATGCTGAAAAGTTTCAGGTTCGAAAAAACGACCGACAGGGCTACGCACAACGCCCCCTCCACCAACGCCCTCGTTCTGTTGAAACTTTCGCTGATTATCGCGTCTCCCATAAAAATCGCCCCCTGTAATTTTTTTACACAGGGGGCGATGATTTACAACTCTTGGAATTAAGAGAGATCATCATTCCTTCGCCGGCATTGCCCGGATCAGGTTCCAAGGGTCGAGACGATTGTCTCCTCTCAGCGTAACCGGAATCAAAAATATGTTCGACGTCCGGCCGGCTCCCCCGATGCGATCGACATACTCGCATTATTTTTCCTTTTTGTCAAGACACAGACGCTTTCGACATGGGCGGTCTGCGGAAACATATCGTACGCGGCGAGGCTTTCCAGTTCGTATTCCCCGCCCCCGCAAATCATCGAGGCGTCTCTTGCCAGGGCGGCCGGATTGCAGGATATATAGATAACCTTTTCCGGCGAGGCGAGTCTTATGCCGTTTATCACGGCGGCCATAGCCCCGGCCCTCGGAGGGTCGAGAACTATCGCGTCATATGCGCCTCGTCCGACATTTTCGGGATCGCTCATAAAACCCTCCGCCGATTCGGCGAAAACGCGCACATTACCGATCCCGTTGCGCTCCATGTTGCCGTTCATCAGTTTCACCGCGAGACGCCATTCCTCCACGGCGTCGACGCTGTCACAGACGGACGACAGATACGAGGTCAGGCTTCCCGTTCCGCTGTAAAGCTCTAATACCTTCGAAGCGCCGGAATTTTTCACGATATCCCTGACGAGCGAAAATATTCGTTTGGCCTGGGGAGCGTTTATCTGGAAGAACGCGGATATGTCCAGACGGAATTTATAACCGTCCATGCCGGCTGTGACGAACCTGCTTCCGCAAAGCGATGTGAACGCCGGCCCCCACACGAAATTGTCGCGGGATGTTTTTATGTTCAGCGTGGAGCCTTTCAAAGGTTTTATTTCGTTCATCAACTTCTGATGAGCGTCGCGGAGCGCTCCGAACTGCCGGCGGTTCAGTTCGTGCGCGGCCACAACCCCGGCGATTATTCCTGTTTCCCCTTCGGACTGTCCCATCCTGGCCGCGACGGCGCGCACGTCTCCGAGGCCGTTTTTCTCGTCGTAGCCGCTCAGGCCCGACGACCTGTGAGAGGAAATCAATTTCGTCAGCACGAGTTCCAGCGACGGGTCCAAAACCGGGCATCCGCTGAACGGCACGATCCTGTGGCTTCTTCGCGCGTAATAACCTGCGGAATGTCCGACCGGCAGCACCGTCTTGTTGCGATAACCCCATTCCGCGGGGGAAGGCGCGCACGACAGATCGCCGCCAGCGTCGATTTTGCCTATTCTCCGCATTGCGTCCGTCAAAATGCCTTTTTTCATTCGGAGCTGCGCTTCGTAGGACGCGTGCTGCGTCTGGCAGCCTCCGCAGACGCCGTAATTGGCGCACTTCGGCGGAACGCGATCAGGGGACGGCGTTAAAATCTCAGAGACAGAGGCTGCGGCGTAATTCTTGCTCATTCGTTCGACGCGGCACTTTACACGCTCGCCGGGAAGGACGCCCCCGACGAACACTACAAAACCTCTCCCATCCATATCGACGCGGGCGACACCGTCTCCCTCGCTGTTCACGTTTTCAATTTCCAGATGCAGCGTTTCTTTTTCTCTCATGTAAACGCCGATTCGTTTATCGGTTTACTTCTTCTCTTTCATCATCTTGTAACCCTCGTCAAAAGCCTTGCTGTTCAGTTCTTCAGTGCCGCGCGGCACATTTTCCAAAATTGTGTTCCTGATGGAATCCGGCTTCACCAGATTTTCGAGTTCAAGCGCCCTGGCCACGGTCCCAAGCGCCACCATATTGGTGACTATTTCGCGGCCGATGACTTCGCGCGCCGTCTTGACTATGGGCAGCCGGTAAATTTCGGCGTCCACATCGGGATCCTCGCTCACGAAAAAATCGTCGAGAATTACCGTCCCCCGGGCGGCCGTGTCGTGCGCGTATTCGTCGCAGGCCTTCTGCGTGAGAATAACCTGAAGATTTGGGCTGGCGGCCTTGGGATAGTCTATCTCCCCGCGCGCTATCACAACTTCCGACTTCGACGCGCCGCCTCTGGCCTCGGGACCGTAGGCCTGGGTCTGAACAGCGTTCATACCCTCCTCTTTGAGGGCCGCCGCCTGTCCTATGATCACCGCGGCAAGGATGACCCCCTGCCCTCCGGATCCAGCTATGCGAATTTCATAACGACCGCTCATATCGCTCACCTTCCAGCCTTTTCTATCACTCTGTCGTATTTCTTAGTGTACTCCTCGACGCCCGCGTCGTAGAAAAGTTCTCCGATGACGTACTTGTCAGCCAATTCTTCCGAAGGCATTCCCTCGGCCTTCGCCTTAGTCACGCTGCGGTCCTTGAAGTAATTAAAGTTATCGAGCGGCCTGGCGCGCTTGTTTTTACGCCCGAACTGCGTGTGACAGTGCGTCATTATCTCTATCACGGAGAACCCGTCGTGCCCTATTCCCTTCTTGATGAGCGTCTCGCACATTTGCGGCTGGGCTATGGTCGCGCGGGCAACGAAAGTAGCCCCGGCGCCTATGGCGAGCCTGCATATATCGAAGGGAGGGTCGACCGCCCCGTACGGAGCGGTGGTGGCTATTGCCCCTATTGGAGTCGTCGGCGACGCCTGGCCGCCGGTCATGCCGTATATATTGTTGTTCATGACTATGGCGCAGATGCCGATGTTCCTGCGGCATGCGTGTATGAAATGGTTGCCGCCTATGGCGGAACAGTCGCCGTCGCCCATTACGTCTATGACCGTAAGTTCTGGGTTCGACAATTTTACGCCGGTCGCGAACGCCAGCGAGCGGCCGTGCGCCGTGTGCAGCGTGCAGGAGTCTATATATCCGGGCATGCGGCTCGAACAGCCTATGCCGGAGGAAATTACAGTGGTGTCGGGATTCTTTCCCAGAGCCGTCAAAGCCCTGAGCATGGCGTGCATTATTATGCCGTGCCCACAGCCGGGACACCAGATG
>JAISYN010000031.1 GCA_031269915.1 Synergistaceae bacterium | reverse complement strand
TCGAGAATGCTTGGCGTCGATTACCGGGCAATGTACGAGGTCCACATGCGGGTGACAAGGCGGAAGTATACGCGCCTGCTCTCGCTGGCGGCGTCTGTGGTTTTTCTGATCTTTGGCCTGGTTATGCTGGCGCTCTCCGCGGATAGAAAGGCACAGATACAGACGATAGAGGCGGAAGGCCTGGCGAATTTCATTTATTCCGATATCCTGAAAAAATCGGCGGGGTATGTGCCGGTATCGCGCAGAAAAATAATCTCCGAAAAGCTTTTTGAATATTACCGGCGATGGCAGGATGACGACGCTACATCTGTTTATTCAAGAGCGAATGTCCTTCAAGAAATCGGAGAAAATGCCGCTACCATGGGAGAAGCTGCCGATGTTGTATTTGGATATAGCCAGTCGGCTCTGGAACTGGCGGAAAGGCTCTACGCGACGGATCCGACCAATAGGGCCTATTTTGATTTTTATTATGGTGTTTTGTGGAAAACGGCAAAAACGTACGACAGTTTCCCAAACGAGGAACGGCTTGAAAAGAGTGCGCAGTATTACCGGCGGGCAATTGAGCTTTGCGCGGGCTTTCGCGATTTTTACCCGGAGTCGCCTGCTTTATGGGAGAGCGACGTCGCCCATAGCTTCAAGGCGTACGCGGAAAACCGCCTTAGTGTTCAGACGTACAGGAAGCAACAAGAACTCAATAAGGTGCGGGAATACCAGATGGCAAAAGAAGACGATAAAGCGAAAGAAGCTTTGGCTGCCATCCGGACAGAGAAGATGGAAACGAAGATGGAGAAATACGCCGAAGCGGAAGATTTCTTGCAAAAAGCGCGTCAAGCATACGAAACGATGGAAAGGAGAAGACCGGAGAGGTTTTTAGCCGCCGACGTGCGTCACATTCTTTATGAATTATATCATGACTTTGCTAACCTGTATGGCAATACTGACAGGTACGAGCAAGCCGTGGAATGGATGCGCAGGTCTGTCGAGACGGTAAGACAGCTTCACCAAGAGGATAAAAACACCGAGGTACCTGGATGTCGGTCGGGAATGAACTCACTGCGCTAATGTGGGCAGAATGCGATGTCGGGGATTTGGACTCGGCGGCGATCCATATGGAGGAAGCGCTTCAAATCCGCAGGCAGATGGTTGAATCCGATCCGGATAATAATGTATTGTGGCAGGCTCTGGCAGACGCCATGCTAGCGGGCTACACGTTAAAATATTTGCAGAAAGATATCGAGGCTGCGGCCGCGTTGGCAGCCAGCGCTTATGAAATTACGTCTAAATTCGTCCGCCTCTATCCCGAGAATGAATCCTACGCGTTGAAGCATCGAATTGCCGGCGATAGTGTGGAAAAGTGTAAGCGAGGCTTGGAAAAACAATGAGAACGCTTTGGGACAAACTCCTCACGCTATTTCTGGCGGCAACGGCATTTTTTGCCCTTGCTTGCGCTTACAGGTTTATCGCGGGCAGCGACGTAGATGTATATGCGGACGCGATGTACCAAAAGGGCGGGGAATATTTCCGCACCCTTGGAAACGCCAGCGGCAGCAAACAAGGTTTGCGCTGGTTACGCATGGCGGCTCAAAGAGGCCACGGCGAAGCTATGTACGACCTTGGAGTAAGGTACGAACAGGGGGGCGGAGTCAGTAAAGACTATACCCAGGCGTGGAATTGGTACCATGCGGCGGCAGAGAAGGGTGTTGTTAAGGCGATTACCAGGATCGGCGGATTATATTCCGATGGCAAGATTGTGAGTCAGGACTACACGCAGGCATTTAAGTGGTTCATGAGCGCTGCCGAAAAAGGGGACTTGGCGGCTATTAATTCCATAGCCATCTGTTACCAAATGGGACAAGGCGTCAGTCGGGATCTGGCTGAAGCCCTGAATTGGTATCGGAAATCCGCGGAAAAAGGCAACAGTGACGCGATGTTCAACCTCGGACTTTGCTATAAAAACGGCATCGGTACTCCCGCAGATATGGACAGAGCGCTGGAATGGTATCACCGTGCCGCGGACAGAGGATACGCCGCAGCAATGAACGAACTCGGGCGGCACTATATCGGCGCGGGCGCGGATCCCGCCCAGGCTCTGAAATGGTTTCGCCGGGCAGCGGCCGGAGGCAACAGCAATGCGATGGGCAATCTCGGAGTCATGTATGCAAAAAGTGACTTGGAGATAATCAGCCAAGACTACCAAGAAGCGCTAAAGTGGCTGCGCAGAGCGTCGGAACTGGGTTCCAGCAACGCGATACTTAATCTTGGCGCTTCTTATTACAACGGTTGGGGTGTATCGCAGGATTACAGCGAGGCGAGGAAGTTTTTCTTAAAAGCGGCGGAAAAGGGGGAGACGGATGCGATGATGTATATCGGCCACCTGTATAAAAACGGCCAGGGCGTATCTCAAGATCTGGAAGAAGCCGCCAAATGGTACCGGCAGGCTGTCGCCGCAGGGAATGAGGAAGCGAAAGAATATCTTGAATAAAACAGCGTCGCTGGCGGTCTGCCGGAGTCATTTTCCGAGATACCCGGCACCATCGGCCTGCCGGTTATCGAACCGTAAACTTTCATTCCTTTAAACGGCGGACGGTGTTTTGCTGTTGTCCGCCGATTTTTTACCCATTGATGTTGGGTAGACGTCAATATAAAGGCATTGATTAAGGCTAGGCAGACAATGACACAAGAAGACAAAGCGCTCTACTGAATTGACAGTATGTCCCGTTCATTCAACCAGTTATGTCAACGATGTCGCTGACAGACGTTTTGCTGGCAATCTCAAATTTTCCTTTTTCCATGCCTTGTTCCATACCTTCCATCCTGGCTTCCTCTTTGTCGATTTCGGCCACGTACTGCTCAAGCGATATAGTATGTAATTTAAACGCCTCCCTCAAATCCTCACTTACCCTGGAATCGCTGAGCCTGAATATTCTGCCCACCGGTCGGGTTGCCCTGAGCCGAACCAAGGAATCGAACATGCGGGCGGCAAAACTCTTTTCGCCCCTTTCGCCTTTTTCCTCAGCATCCTGCTGTTCGGCCAGGCAGGCCACGCTCCAGTCCTCTCCGCCCTTCACCGGTACGTTAAGAAATACATCCGAAACGAGCATCCCCTTATCCGAATCCTTCACAGGCAGCTCCACGCCGGTTATGCAGACGACTTCCCTCGACGTGTCCATGTCGGAGGCGAGGTCGGGCATGAAATACGCTATGGCGTCCCTAGCGCCGTCAACTATGGCCCGTTTCCACGCGACATCTCTCCACTTATGCGGGTTTCCGGTCATTTGCGATATCGCCCGTTGCAATGCCAGATTTTCAGAACGATAACCGCCTCCTCATTTTTGCATTGTTACATCGCCGATTGTAATAACCGCACCGGAACCTTTCTTCCGGTACTTCATGCCGTTGAAGGAGAGCAGGTTGTAAAAATCCTCCCCTCCGTAACACCTTATCCCTTCATCCACAGACAAACTCTATTATACCAACAGCGCGCGTTTTCATCCCGCGCCTGAAATTTTGTTATGGAATCGGCGGCTTAACGCTTGCTAAAGCTGTGCCGGCAAAGCGTTCAACTTCTTCCGTAAACTCTTATATCCGGTCTCATGCCTGATTTATTTCCCATAATATGGATTGTATTCGTTCGTATAAATATCCGACGGCTTGACCTGGCCTTCTTTAATCTTTTTGTCATCTATCAGGAAATCAATCCAGAACCGGATGTTTTTATCCTCCCAAAAACCGTGGTTGACCAGTTTTATAGGAAACCAATAATTTGCGAGATCCGGGTTTTGCCCGCGCTTCTCGAAAATTTTCCTGACAATCTTTCTCGCTTCGTTTGGATTAGCTTCGACCCATTCGTCAGATTTAACCAGAGCCGAAACGAGTTTCTTCGCTCCTTCGGGATGTTTGGCCAACACGTCGGTGTTGATGAAGTAGCCCCAGCCATTTCCCGCCAAATCGTCGCCAAGCGCGTGATAAAGGTCGGTCAGGCGTTTGCCGATGCCGTGCTCGATAATGTAATCCGCTATAGGCGAACCGGTGGAAGCAGCGTCAACCTGATTGCTTTCGAGAACTTGCGAATGCTGTGACATCGGAACGCGGAGAAGCGTCACTTCGCTTTTGGAAACGCCGGCCTTTGCCAACGCGATGCGCACAAAATACTCGTTCATGGCGCCGAATGAACTCACTGCAATGGTTTTTCCCCTCAGGTCATCGACACTTGAAATCTCACTGTCCGAGCGCAGCAATAACTGAATGCCCGGATACTTTTCGTGCGCGACAGCGGGCCCTCCGTAAATGATCTTGATAGGAGCGCCCGCCGCGATGGCGTTGATTTCAGCCGGAGGCGCGGCATTGCCGATATCGGCGACGCCTGCCGCGAGGGACGTGATTACGTTCGCTCCTCCTCCAGCCTCGCCTTCCAATTCCACGACCTTAACGCCCTCCGCTTCAAAGTAGCCAAGCTCCAGCGCAAATTCGAACGATGTTATCTCGGTAAAATTGATTGGCAGATATCTAAACGCGTAATCGTCCGAGTAGGCTGCCGCATCGAGCCGGCAGGAAGCGGCAATGACGATCGCCATCGTGACGGCCAGAACGGCTGCGGCAACGCCGAATCTTTTTTCGGCATTTTTCTTTAAACTGTTTGACATTTACAAAACCTCTCTTTATAAAATTTTTTTGTATCTCCGATTCCTCGTTTGTTTCCGGTGCTATTCCGTTTAGATTGTTTGCTGCCAAAATGTCAGCTTTTTCTCAATAAGCACTAGAATATGGTTGACGATAACCCCAAGAACGGCAATTGTCAAAATAACGGCGTACATCTTTGCAATCTGAAAATTATATTGCGCATTGATGACCTCGAATCCCAGCCCTGCTTTTGAGCCTATCATCTCGGCAGCAACGAGAGAAATGATAGCCGAACCGGCGCCGAGCCGGATGCCCGTCATCATTGAGGGAACGATGCCCGGCAGTATCACCGATGAGAGAATTCGCTTGCTGTCGGCGCCCATCGAACGGGCGGTTTTGATAAGCAGCAAATCGAAATATCTGACGCCACTTATCGTATTGATCAAAACCGGCCAGACCGATACCCAGAAAACGATGACAGCCTTGGAAGTTTCGCCGATCCCGAAGAACAGAATAAAAACGGGGAACAGGGCGAGCGCCGGAATTTGCCGGCAAATATAAATGAGCGGCGAAAAAAAGTCCGAGACGGTCTTGAAATATCCCACCGCTATGCCCACCGGTATGCCAAACAGCAACCCGAGAGAAAAGCCCGACAGAACTCGCCGCATGCTGATAAAAATATCCGGCATCAAATCTCCGGTAAAGATCAGTTCCATCCAAACTTCAAAAACCTGAAGAAACGGAGGCATAATAGAAGGTTTTATGATTCCCTTAGTTGGCAAAATCTGCCATAACGCCAATATTATCAATACCAGCGAGGACTTTTTAAGGATGTCGGTTAATATCGACGCGATAGTTTTGATATTGGCGTCTTTTTTCGAAATGTCGTCTTCTGTCATTTTTTGTTCTGTAAATCCCAATCCGCTCACCTTCTTAAGGAAAGACTGATTTATCGTCAGGGGCCTGAAGAGTAAAGATTAAAATCCCGGCACAGCCCGCATTCCAAAACGGCAAAATTTCGTCTTGGTTGTTAAATAAGCGCTTCCTTAAATCAAATATGCAATCCCGCGTAACCGTTTTATCCCAGTCAAATCAAGCTTCCGTTCCGCAAAATTTGAGACGGCGGCGTTATCCCATGCAACGAATCCGATATTCTCCTGAACAGCGATGTATAATCGGGCGTCAGCCGCACGCCGTCGCGGGGGCGGCGCAGATGAACATGGAAGATATCGCGAATCAGGCCGGGATTGATTGAAAGCACCACCACAGTGTCGGAAAGATAGATAGCCTCATCGATGCTATGCGTTATAAAAACAATTGTCTTTTTGGTTTTGTCCCAGATTTGCAGGAGTTCATCCTGCATCACCTCGCGTGTTTGAGCGTCCAACGCGCCGAACGGCTCGTCCATCAGCAAGATGCCGGGATCATATGCAAGAGCGCGCGCAATTGCGACACGTTGCTTCATCCCGCCCGAAAGTTGATAGGGATAGAGATTTTCAAACTTTTGCAAACCGACCAGTTCAAGGAATCTACGGCTGATTTCGTGCCGTTTTTTTTCTGGCACGCCTTGAACTTCCAGACCATATTCGACATTTCTGCGCACGTTCCGCCACGGAAAAAGAGCGTAACCTTGCATGACGATTCCCCTATCCAACGCCGGGCCTTCTACCGCCTGCCCATCGATAATTATCGTCCCGGAACTCGGTGGGGAAAGTCCTGCCAGGATATCCAAAAGGGTGGATTTCCCGCAGCCGCTTGGTCCTAAAACCGACAAGAACTCCGATTCGTGCACGGTCAAATTGATATCCTGCAAGACTACGACCTGTTCGACCGCCTTGTTGTTTTTCCGTTTAATCGGAAAGGCTTTGCTCAAATGCCGAACTGAAATCTTCACTTTGTTTTTTATTCCGCGGTCAGGAATGTTTTCGCTGTCCATATCGTTCTTCCCTTCAATGAAACCTTTATCGATCATCTTTCTTGCTCTTCAGAATCTTTGGGATATTTTTCGAGATGAATCTGTCTTCACGTTTGAAGTCGCGCCTTGGAAGGGCCTTGCTATCCATCAGTTTGTTGAAGAAATCGCTCACTTTGTCCAGTGAGTCGTATTCGACCAGACAGCCGTGACGCTTTTTATCCGCGTCTTTAAGACAGCTTGCGGAAGCTGATTTATCGAACCGCGCCTTCATCATTTCCAAGCTCATGGGTGTATACCCCATGACGCAGTGAAAAGCGTTCCATCTGATGTGTTCGGTGTGCGCCAGCAACTCGGCGACAGAATCGTCGTCTGTCAAACGCTCACGTTCTATGGCCTGTTTTTCGTCCAATCCAGCTATCGCCAGCATCGCCGGGATAAAATCGGCCGTTGCCCGGCTGGATTCCTTGTTGAAATCGGAGAGTTCGTCCCATAGCTCTTCCCGTGTCTTTTCCGGCGCTTGGCCGTTGACGCTGAAATTATATGCGTAATTCACGGCCGAAGCCATACGGTCGGAATCTTCATGGATAACCAATGTCTCGCTGAAAATTTTGTCGCGCTTGGAAAAGAACAAGACATTGTTGTTTTTTTCTTCTCCTTCGCCTTCCGGAAAACGCACGGCGATGACGGGTATTTTTTTATCGGCGCGTCTGAAGAATTCGAGAAGGTTTTGTGCGGTATTCAGATTCGGTCCGGTCTCGCCGAGCGCGATAATTATGTAATCTATGCCGAAAACTGTTTCGTCGAGATAATTGTAAAAAGTCTCGCTTCCCACATCCGCATTTATGAAGTCCAAATCGCAGCACATTTCAATCGACGGACGTTTGCGTTTGAACGGTTCTTTCAAACGATCCATTTTTGAGTCGATAACGATGGCGCGTGCCCGGCTGCCGACAAACTGGCCGTTCATTATGAATCGACACAGTAATTCCTCTCCGAAGGAGCCAAAACCCAATATCATCATCGAAAAATTTTTAACGGCGACTCCCTTTTCAAACGACAGACATGCCCAAGGCGGGCGGAGTGAGAGCAGTGAACGCGCCGCCAGTTCGGTTTCGGAGAATTTGTGAAGCCCGAACGCCCTTTTTCGAGAGGAAAAATCGAAGATATCCTGATTGGAGAGACACGAATCGGTTTGAACGTATATATCGAGCCTGTTTTTCGCGACTGCGCGCGATTCGGCGCACTCTACCGATTCGCTGAACAAAGACATGACGTTTTCGTAATCGGTTCTCATAAAAATTATTTTTATCGACGCAATTCTTTTTGGGCTCGCGCCTAAACCAGCGAGAACAAGCCTGGATGAAAACGATACCGCCGAATAATCGAACGCGGCCCCGCCAACTTCCTCGACGCTATTTAACATCTCATCGGAAATGAATTTATCCAAAAAAACGATGAGCCTTTTGGGGTCAGGCGAAATCAACGCACCGTCGTGGGTCGCGATGTTTCTGGCCAGCGCCAGGGAGTTCGGTGACACCCCGCAAATGATATAAGCGCATGAATAACGGCGAAAGCGTATACGTATCTGTTCGGTCAATTTGCGTCCGAAGATCGACAAAATAGTCAAAACCGAAACCAGTGCGGCGATACAGTGAAACAACCAGAACAATAAAAAGAGAAAAGCGTTGTTCGTCAACCATTCGGCGGACGGAACACCCGCGAAAAACGAGTAATCATCGGCAAAAGCGAACATTCGAGCCGTGCTGAAAAGTCCGCGGAAAACCGCGTAAAGAACGCCGCTCGACGTCAGTTCACCAGAGAAGTAAAGTGTGCTGTAAAAACTCATCCCGCCCAGAAAAGCAATGACAAATAATATAAAAGTGTTGCGAAACAGCGTTTTTTTTCCACAAGCAACGAGCACTACCGCGCCTAAGAAGGCAAGAATTCCTAACGCCAGAAGAATGAAGGGGTTGCTCGCGTTCATATCTTTCAACTCCCTGAATTGCTGTTTCAAAATATTTTATGTATTATACTCGAAATAAATTTGTATAATTTCAGACAGAAAAGATTCCTAAGCAAGAAAGATGTGTGTCTGAAGATTTTCTTCAAGAGGTGCAAGTATTATTCGAAGAATGTGTAAAACTCAATCCGGAATATGAACAAAACAGACAACTTGCAGAATATAAAATATCAGAAATAAACCAAAAGCAGCAAACAAGAATTGAAGCCTGTGCTGGAAGACCTGGAAGAATTTGGTATAATCAAGAAAGCAATAAAGAGACATATTTCAGATACTGTTTGACATTTGTGCCGGTTATAGATTATCGTAATACTTCACAAGTGAAGCGAACAG
>JAISYN010000003.1 GCA_031269915.1 Synergistaceae bacterium | reverse complement strand
CCTGGACAACAGTCCACGACCACAGGCAGGGATAATTCCTTATGAGCCTGTTCCGCCGTGCCGACGGAAAGCAGCACTTCGCCCAAGTGCCGCAGGCATCCGGCCATTCGCGCCAGGAGAGTTTTGCCGTCCCGCCACGGAAGTCTCGCCTTGTCCACGCCCATTCGCTCGCTTCTTCCACCGGCGAGGATCACGGCGGAGACGCTTCGGTCCCGCGAGTCCGTCATTTTTATCGCCTACATGCCCGTGGTTCCGGCCGCCTAACCTTTCACGGCATAAACCTTTCCGCTAAAAGTAAAAACAACGGTACGACACATGTTTCCACCCACCCCTCGCAGATTGAGCCATGATATGTTATTTTACACTGCCTTAGCGGGATATGAGCCCGATTTTGCTTCTCGGCTTGTAATAGCCGGCGCCGACATTTATACTGTGCGGATTGAAGGAAGGGGAAACGAAGGAAAGGGGACCGGAAGAGATGGGTATTTCGGATCAGGCAAATAACTACCTTGACAAACTTGGCGAGACGGACCTTCTGATACTCGGTTATATTCTGAAGAATAAGGAACTCTGCTGCCATCACACGATCGAGCAGATGGCGAGCAAGTGTAACGTGTCCCGAACCACGGTCCTGCGTTTCACGCAAAAGCTGGGTTTCAGCGGATACAGCGAGATGAAGGCCCGCCTGAAATGGGAATGCCAGCAGGAAAGCAAACTGCCTGACACCGCCCTGCAATCCGTCTGCGACGATTATCACAAGCTCATCGACGACATGCGCGACAAGGATTGCACGGAAATATGCCGCCTGCTGCGCAACGCCTCCCGCGTCTTCGTCTACGGCACCGGAGCGGTACAATCGTACGTGGCGCGGGAGTTGAAACGGGCTTTTCTGTCGGCGCGTCTTCTCGTGAACCACATCGACGGCAGCCACGACGAAGCGGCTTTAACCGCAGAGCTGATTGACGACCGCGATGTCGTGATCGTCATCTCGCTTTCAGGAGAGTCGGAGCGCGGCGTCGAACTTGCTCGCTCTTTGAAAAGTAAGGGAGTGCCGGTCATTTCGCTGACCAGGCTGAAGAACAACACGCTGGCTCACCTCAGTACGCACAATTTATATGTGGTCACGTCCACCGTCGGTACCGTTTATCCTATGTGCTATGAGACGACCACGCTGTTCTTCATGACGGTGGAGCTTTTGCTGCTGAAATACTTGCTTTATGTGAACTCATTGTAAAAAAACTGTTCCAGACACAGAAATGTGAAATTTCACGTCCCGCCGTGAAAAAACCCCATATCATGCCCTTTTTCACGTCTTGCTCAAAAACTATTGAATAATATCCCAAACTTGGTATGGTTGTCCCGTCCTAAATTATTCCAAAAACAAGAAAGGCGGGAATTTGTTATGATGCAGAAAATCCAACGTTTCGGCGGCGCGATGTTCACTCCGGTTCTGCTCTTCGCGTTCGCCGGTATCATGGCGGGGCTGTCCACGTTGTTCATGAACCCGGCTGTCATGGGATCGCTGACGAACGCCGACACTCTCTGGTTCAAGATTTGGGCCGTCGTCGAAAACGGTTCATGGACCGTATTTCGCAATATGTCGTTGGTCTTCGCCGTTGCCCTGCCTATCGGGCTCGCGAAAAAACAAAACGCCCGGGCTTGCCTGGAGGCGTTGATTCTCTATCTCACGTTCAATTATTTTTTAAACCAGCTATTGAGCCAGTGGGGTCAATATTTCGGAGTGGATTTCGAATCGGCCGGAACCGGCCTCGCGTCTGTTGCGGGTATCAGGACGCTGGATATGGGAATTTTGGGCGGGCTTGCCGTATCGGGCGTCGTGATCTTCCTTCACAACCGCTTCTTCGATACGAAGCTTCCCGAATGGCTGGGGATCTTCAAAGGGTCGTCGCTGATTTTCGCAATGGGATTTTTCGTGATGATACCTCTGGCCTTGCTTTCCGCCTTCATCTGGCCGCCGGTTCAGCGCGGGATCGCCGCCGCGCAGGTGTACCTCGTCGGGGGGGGAGTTCCGGGCGTCGGAATTTACGCCTTCCTGAACCGAATTCTCATCCCCACCGGCTTGCATCACTTCATCTATTCGCCCTTCCTCTATGACAATCTCGTGGTCAACGGCGGTATCGTGTCCTATTGGATGCAGCATATGCAAGAATTCGCGGCCAGCAGCGAGCCGCTTATGACATTGTTCCCCCAAGGCGGTTTTGCCCTGTACGGCATGGAGAAGATCTTCGGCTCCATCGGCATCGCCCTCGCCTTTTACGCGACGGCCAGGCCGGAGAAGCGCAAATCGCTGGCGGGGCTGCTCATACCCGCAACGCTGACCGCCGTCTTCGCCGGGGTGACCGAACCGTTGGAATTTACGTTTCTCTTCGTCGCCCCGTTGCTTTTCCTTGTGCATTCGATACTGTCGGGCCTGCTGGACGCCACGATGTACTTGTTTGGCGTCACCGGATATTTCAGCGGCGGGCTGATCGAGGACATTACGATGAACTGGGTACCTCTCGGGGCTTCTCACGGTTGGACCTATCTCACACAGGTGATCATCGGCGCCGTTTTCGCAGGTATCTACTTCGTGGTGTTCCGTTTTTTGATCGAAAAGTTCAATTTCATTACGCCGGGACGCGAAAACGACGACGAGGAAAGCAGGCTCTACACAAAGGCGGATTTTCAGGAAAAGCAAAAACACGAAAAAGGCGTCGCCGCCAACGATACAGCGAATCAGGCCGCGGCAATTCTGGAAGCGCTGGGCGGAAAGGGAAATATTACGGACCTGAACAACTGCGCCACACGGCTTCGGGTTTCCGTCGCGGACGAATCCCTGGTTCAGGACGCCGCGGTCTTCAAGGTCGCCGGGGCTCATGGCGTCGTGGTAAACGGGAAGGCCGTGCAGGTGATCATCGGGATGTCCGTTCCTATGGTGCGGGAGGCAGTCGAGATTCTCTTGAAAAAGAGCTGATATCGAATTGATCGGATTTTTATAGGAAAGAGGGATGGTTATGAAAAAGTACTCGATTGTAATCGCGGGAGGGGGCAGCACGTTTACCCCGGGCATTGTCCTCATGCTTCTGGACAACTTGGGGCGTTTCCCCATAAGGCAGATCAAGTTTTACGACAACGACGCGGACCGCCAGGAGGTCGTGGCGAAAGCCTGCGGGGTTATGCTGAAAGAGCGTGCGCCGGAGATAGCGTTCTCATATACCACGGATGCGGAACGCGCGTTCAGTGACGTGGATTTCTGCATGGCGCACATCCGAGTCGGCAAATACGCCATGAGGGAGCTGGACGAAAAAATCCCTTTGAAGTATGGCGTTGTGGGACAGGAGACCTGCGGCCCCGGCGGAATAGCGTATGGAATGCGCTCTATTGGCGGTATCTTGAAAATTCTCGACGCGATGGAGAAGTATTCGCCGAACGCGTGGATGCTCAACTACTCGAACCCGGCCGCCATCGTCGCGGAAGCGACCCGCCGTCTCCGCCCCGACTCCAGGATTCTCAACATTTGCGACATGCCTATCGACCTGATGGAGAAGATGGCCAACATCGCGGGACTCCCTTCCCGCAAGGAGATGGTCGTGCGCTATTACGGATTGAACCACTTCGGCTGGTGGTCCGACATCCGCGACAAGGACGGCAACGACTTGATGCCCGTCATCCGGCGGCACATGAAGGAACACGGTTTTTCCAACGCCATGTCGGACAGTAGCCAGCACATCGAGAGCAGTTGGAACGACACGTTTTTGAAGGCCCGGGACGTCTACGCCCTGGACCCGGACACCATCCCCAATACCTACCTGAAGTATTATCTGTTTCCCGACTACGTGGTGGAACACTCCAATCCCCAACACACCCGCGCCAATGAAGTCATGGAAAACAGGGAACGCGCCGTATTTTCAGCTTGCCGTGCCGTCGCGGAAAAGGGGACGGCCGAAGGCATAGGGTTGGAGGCGGACGTACACGCGAGCTATATCGTGGACCTCGCGGCGGCTATCGGAGAAAACACGCGGGAACGGATGCTTCTCATCGTGCCCAATGAAGGAGCTATCGAAAACTTCGATTCCGAAGCTATGGTGGAAATCCCCTGCATTCTCGGCAAAAACGGTTATGAAAAGATCCAAATGGGTAAGATCCCGCGCTTCCAGAAAGGCCTCATGGAACAGCAGGTCGCCGTGGAAAAGCTGACGGTGGAGGCGTGGATAGAGGGTAGCTATCAAAAACTGTGGCAGGCGCTCGCTCTTTCGAAGACCGTCCCCAGCGCGCGCGTGGCGCGTCTCATACTGGACGATTTGGTGGAAGCGAACAAAGAATATTGGCCGGCGCTTTCATAACGCCGGCGCCGGCACACGACTTTGGAGGTAGATATTCATGTTGTTCGGAAAAAAGAAGGACGCGTCGCCAGCTCATGGCCGTATTCTGGCTCCGGCGGATGGAGAGATCATTCCTTTGGACGCGGTAAGCGACCCTGTATTCAGAGATCGTATTTTGGGCGACGGCGCCGCCGTAATCCCCAAATCGGGGACGATCCTCTCGCCCGTGGCCGGAGTGGTCAGCAACATTGCCGAAACGCTCCATGCTTTTGGCATTACGACGCCGGACGGTATCGAGATTCTGATTCACGTGGGTATCAACACCGTGGAGTTGAAAGGCGCGGGATTTCTATGCCGGGTGAAAGAAGGCGACGCCGTCAACGCCGGCGACCCTCTTTGCGACGTGGACTTGAGCATGATCGAAAGGGAGGGGTATCAAACCTGCACTCCGGTTATCATCACCAATATGGACGCGGTGAAGAACGTGTCGGTCCGCACCGGCAAGGCCGCCGCCGGCAAGGACCTTATGATCGGCTACGATAAAAAGTAGCGTGCAAAGGAGGCCAATATGAAAGAATTTGTCTACATAATTAAAGATCCGGTGGGTATTCACGCTCGCCCTGCCGGGCTTTTGGTCAAAAAAGCACAGGAGTTTCAGTCGTGCATTACTGTCCGTAAAGGGGAAAAAAGCGCCGACATGAAAAAATTGTTTGCCGTCATGGGACTCAGCGCGAAGTGCGGCGACGAAATTGTGGTAATCGCATCGGGAGAAGACGAAAATCTCGCCGTATCGGCGCTGGAAGAGTTTATACGCGAAAAATTTTAGAGAGGCAGGGATTTTCGTGATTGTACTGCAAGGACAGGGTATTGTAAGCGGCGTCGTTTTTGGGAAATTATGGTTTCTGAAAAAAGACGCGCGGAGAATCGCCCACCGTCGTATAACCGACCCTGCCGCCGAGATCGCCCGCTATGAAAGCGCGAAGGAAAAAGCCGTCGCGCAGCTCGGCGAGTTGTATGAAAAAGCGCTGGCCGATGTCGGAGAATCAGGAGCTCAGTTGTTCGAAGTTCACAAAATGA
>JAISYN010000317.1 GCA_031269915.1 Synergistaceae bacterium | reverse complement strand
ACTTTAACTTTTGTTTCGCCTGGAAGATATTCTGAGACAAAGAGCCGCTTTTGCTGTATATTTATAGCTGTAGTTACGGGAAGGAGTTGGGCCTCTTGGCTGAAAACCACGAATTCGATTATGAGATATGCAACGCGCGTATGCGGCCTATAGCTGATTCATTGATAAAAAAGTATCGCGAACTCAGTCATATTCCTCTTGAGAGCATACTGTTTATCGTGAACCATAAACATTCGGGCTCCAAGAAGAAGATAACGCTCGCCCGCACGGCGCGAGTGCCGGAGAAATGGAGGGATATTCTTTTTCAGCTGAAGGCGGTTTCGTACTCCTATATCATGGAGTTCTTCGGCAAAACTACCGCGTGTCTCGACGAAAATCAGATGATAGCGTTGGTGTATAGGGAACTGAGGCGCATAGGGCCGGAGGGTGAGATCGTGGCGCCGGATACTAACGAGTGGTGGCAGGTGCTGATGGGGCTTGGACGTCATTGGTTTTATCCGGATATGAGCTGTCCGAACCTGCTCGACGACAAGGTCGACTGGAAAAGCCTGCTTGGCAGTAACTATGATTCTTCGCTGGGTTGAACGCAAGAATCATCGTATTAAATAAGGAGACAAAATAACGATGTTTGGGTTTAGCAAAAAAGCGCAGGTAAAACCTTGGGGCTTAACCTCGAACCCCGCAAAGGGACTAGTCTCCCTGACCCCCTTTGTAAAATTTTTCTTTCACACTTTGGCCGTCATTTTCCTGTTCGCGAATATGAGCGCGGCCGCACAGACGGACAAAGACGGGCGTTTTACCGTGAAGGAATTTTCACCGCAGGGATTGATATCGGCGCCTGCCAATATAAAGATAGATTTCTCTTCCCCTGTAGTGGGAAGCGGCGATGTCGGACGAACTCAGCGGAAAGACTCTGTCCCCGTAGTGTTCTCGCCTCCGATAAAGGGACAGGGAACCTGGATATCGCGATCGACATTCCTCTATCAATTGCCCAACGGGCAATTCCCCGAGGCGACCGCGTTTGAAGCCGCGATCCCCGAAAATATGAAGGATTACGAGGGACGCGCCATATCCGGTGAAGTGAAATTCAAATTCAACACACCTCCCATGGAGTTTTTGGGCATACGGCAGACCGACTACCGCGAGGAGCAATGGGGAGTGGAGTATCAACTGCAATTTAACGCGCCGCTCGACCCGGCACAGTTGAGATCGTTCCTCTTCATCAAAGACGGCGCCGGCGGGGATGTTCCGTTCGACGTATTGCGGGGCGTGAACAACGAGCCTCGGATAAGGGTGGAGGCCGGCGACGGCTCGCCTCTGACGTTCAGTATAAAAGAGGGCCTCGCTTCCACGAGAGGCCCTCTTGCGATGAAAAACGCGGTATCGTTGAAAGTGGATCGCGATCTGTCGCTCAAAATTTTGGATTCCCATTCGTACAGCGATTATTCGGGTTCCCAGATAAATATAAATACGACGTCTCAGGCCGACGCGGATAAAGTGCTGCCGTTCATCGAAATTAACCCGCCGGGGGAATTTTACGTGAGTACTTACAGTTCCGGGATATCCATCAACGGCCAGTTCCCGCCGCGGGAACTCGTGACCGTGACGCTGAAATCCGGTCTGCCCGCGCTATCGGGGCCGGGGCTCGCGAATGACTGGACACGCTCTTTCATCTTCCCCGACTACTATCCAAGCCTCGAAATTACTTCACCGGGACGGCTCATCTCTCCGGCGGGCGACCAACTCATAATACCTTTCGCCTCCGTGAACGTCGAAAAACTCGACATGACGCTGGAACGCGTGTACGACAACAACATCTCGTTCATCACCCGGCACGAATGGCCTTACGATGTATATAGCGCGACGGAGACGATACATCGGGAGACCTTCGAGATAACCGCGCCCATCAACGGGAGGTATGAATTTTCGATAGATCTCCGCAAAATGCTTGGAGGCAGGAAAGGTCTTTTCATGCTCACCGCCAGCACCAGCGAAAGATATTGGCTCTCGGCCCGGCGCCTGATCAATGTCACCGACATGGCGGGAAGCGCCAAAATCGGAGACCGCGACGCGCTGCTATGGGTTAACTCAATTCGCGGAGGTGCGCCGATAGAGGGCGTAAGCGTGGAACTATATTCCGTCAATAATCAATTAGTGGCGTCGGGCGTCACGGACGGTCACGGAGTATGCCTCATCAAAAACGAGAGGGATTGGACCTGGGATCAGCAGCCCAGCGTCGCGATAATGAAAAAAGGGGACGACACGTCGATATTGCGCCTCGACGGAAACATCTGGCAGACCGGCAGCGCCGATTACGGCGGAGCCCCCTATCAAAAGGGCGAATACCAGGGATATATATATCTGCCGCGGGATGTATTCCGCCCCGGCGAAACGGTTCCCCTGCAAACGATAGTCCGTAAATCAAACTTGCTTCCGGAAAAACCGTTCCCCGTAAGCCTCAAGGCGTATACGTCATTGGGGCGCGAATGGCTCTCTGAATCGGTGATGCTCTCGGAGATGGGAATGGGCGGCGCAAAGATAAACCTCAGCGACGCCTCACCCACCGGCACATGGAGAGCAGAAGTCAGCATACCGGGAGAGGAAACGCCAATCGCTTATTGTTCGTTTCATGTGGAGGATTTCGCTCCGCCCAGGATAGAGGTCGAGGTTTCTTCGGAGCAGGAAGAGCTGCTTTACCGTGCTGAACCGAGCATGGAAATAAAGGCAAAGTACCTGTTCGGAGCTTCCGGCGACGGTCTTGATTACGAAGTGGAGAGAAACCTTATTCCCAGGGAATACAGCAGCGCGAAATGGCCCAGCTACATGTTCTCGGATTTCAGGATAAACGCCGAGGCGAATACGGAAATTCAGGCGGCCGGAAAGTTGGACAAAGACGGTTCTGCGAAAGTGACCCTCCCCCCCATCACGAACGAAGCGAAATCCATGATGGATGCGATCTTCAAAATCGGAGTCCGCGAGGAGGGCGGGCGATGGGTATATAAAAGTCTGACGTTTCCCTATTACCCGAGAAAAACATTGCTGGGGATCAAAACCCCGCATGGCGAATTAAAAACGGGCGAAAAAACCGCGCTGGCATTTGCCGCCATAGACACCAAAGGGAAACCCGTTTCGCCGGACGGCGTCAAACTGACGATAAGCAGAGAACTGACCCGCACGATAATCACTGCCGTTGACGGGCGCAGGCGATCGGAGTTGAGAACCGAATACGCGCCGCTGGACGACTTCAACGGTATCCCTATTTCGTTTGAAAACGGCCTTGCCGATACGGAAATCTCTTTCAACGCCGCCGGGGGATATGTGATTGTCATTGAGGACGAAAAAAACGAGACGAGCGCCGCGGTCCGCGTGAATGTGCGCGGAATGAACTGGTGGTACGGCGATGATG
>JAISYN010000268.1 GCA_031269915.1 Synergistaceae bacterium | reverse complement strand
GGTCACGTCCAGCGAAACCGTACCCTCGTTTGTGTATTTGAAAGCGTTCGAGAGCAGGTTGTTCAATATCTGCCTTATCCTTATTTCGTCCCCGAAAAGACGCGCGGGAGTGTTCTCGTCGATCGACGACTCGAACTTGATGGGTTTCGACGCTATCCTCACTATGTTCTGCTGAATAGTGTCGCTCATCATACTGGTGAAATCGTACTCGGCGGGCACTATCTCGAATTTCCCCGAGTTTATCTTCGACATGTCCAGGATGTCGTTTATTATCCCCAGCAGCGTCGAGCCGGAGGAATATATCTTCTCGAAACTGACCCTTGTCTCGCCGGACAATCCGCTTTGAAGCTCGGCTTCGCTGATGCCCATTATCGCGTTGAGGGGGGTCCTTATCTCGTGACTCATGGACGCGAGAAAGACGGTCCGCGCCCTCGCTGCTTTCTCCGCCATGATCTTCGCCTGGGTCAGGGCGGTGACGTCCGATACCCACATGATCGTCGATTCGATCCCCTCGTGAATGAAAAGATGCAGCGCCACGAGAGCGTCTATTCTGTTTCCGTTCACGTCGTAAAGCTGGGCCGGGTAATCTCTCACCTGGAGCCCCCTGCTCAGAGCCGATCTCATCGCGCCGAGCTGCTCCGGGTCCGCGTAAATTTTTCCGATGCGGTCGCCGGGGCGCAGCCCGAACATGGCGAATCCGTTGTCGTTGATCTTCCATACCATGCCGTCGCGCACGGTTATGATGGCTGTGGGGCTCGAATCGTGTATCTCCTGGAACTTCATGTTGATCGCCGACAGGTCCATGATCGCTATTATCGTTCCTCCGCCGGAGTTCTGCGGGCCTTCCGGCAGCACCGACACCGATACCGGGATGAAGTGTCCGCTCCTGTTCGTTATGAATATATTGTGCAGTCTGGTCTCCTCGCCGCCGGACACGGCGCGTCTGAAGCCGCAGTCGTCGGAGCCGCACAGCACTCCTTCAGCATGGCAGTGCCGTATCGATGAGAAAAAATCCTTTCCCTTCAGCTCGTCTTCGTCGTATCCCAGCATTTTAGCCGTGCTCAGGTTGGCGAAGATCATGTTTTTATCGCCGTCCAGCTCTATTATGGCTTCGTTGGTCATGTTCAGCATGAGACAGGTGTGTTCGTGCGCCTTTTCGAGATCTTTCGTTCTTTCAGTCACCAGCGCCTCCAGTCTGGCGTTATGCGCCGCCAGGGCGTCATTGGCGGAGACGGCTCTGCGTTCCATCACCTCCGCTTTGGTAAGCGCGGTCCTCAGATGGCTTATCATGGTGTTGAAGGCGCCGAACATCACGCCGAGTTCGTCTCCGCTGGTCTCCAGACTGCCTGAAATATCGCCTGAAACGACGGTCCGGGCGAAGTCCATGCCCTGTTTCAGCCTGGGGAGCACGGACATCAGCAGTATCTTCGCGCATACGGCTACCGTACATACGATCACCAGGTGCATGAATATGTTGGAGTCTCTGAACAGATGGAGCGGCCTGTACAGGTACGACATCGGGGAATAAGAGACTATGAACGCTCCGGTCCTCGGCAGGAATGAGAAAAAGATCATGTGACCGCCGTCGCGCAGCATGCCGGACAGGTTTTCCGCCGACGCCGCGTAAACCAGATCGTGTCTGTACCGCAGGCCGCTGGATGAATTTCCCCTTTCCAGTATCACGTTCCCGGATTTGTCCGCGATGAAAAATGTATTTTCATTCCTGTAACCCAGGGTATCGAGGAATTTTTGGTTCAAGAGTTCGTCCGCCGGAAGGAACGCCGTCACCGTCCCGGTTATGCCGTCCGGAGTCCTGACGGGAGACGATATTACGGCGTTATACTTTGACGGGTCGCCGGGCAGAGGCTCGAACGCGGCGACAAGATGCCCGTCCATTGCGCTTGCGAAGTATCCTTTATCCGCTATGTTTCCCTGATATAATGAGATATTATTGCTCGACATGAGTATTTTGCCGGACGCGTCGGAGACCGCGATGGAGGAATCTGTCGGGAGAATGGCCTGAACGCTGTGCAGCGTGCTTATCATTTGGGGGTAATCGTCGCCGTGCGCCCCTTCCTCTATGAAGCCGGCCGTACTTGGATTGACCCTTATAAAATTGACGGTCTGGTACAGACTATCCAGTTTCCCCCTGGTTTCGTTCACGATTTTCTGGAGGACTACGCTCTCTCTGTCGTGCAGAGTATTCTGGAGTTCGCGTTTAAAGATGACGTAGTTTACAAAGGACGTACCGGATACGCCCAACAGGATACTTAAAATGACAACTGCATAAAACTTTGTTCTTATCAGCATTAGTCATCACTTCCAATAAAATCCTGCCTGTTTTTTAGATCGGACTTAATGTAGCACAAACTAAAAATAAGTGCTTTCTGTTTTTACGATATATAATAGTTCGGCTTTTACGTATTGATGAGGGAGCGCGAGTGGTCTTATGAAAAAATTCAAGCTGCCGTTTGGGCTTGCGGATGGTCCCGACGCGATCAGGCTGCGGGGGCTTTTGTCCGCGTCTTTGATGCACTTTTTGAACGACCTGCATCCGACCATCCTGCCCGCATTCCTGCCCGATATAACTTCGCGTCTCGGTTTATCTCTGGGGAGAGCCGGATTTCTGAGCACCGCGTTCGGGGTCATCAATTTTCTGGTGCAGCCGGCAGCGGGGTATCTGGCGGACAGACGCGACGAACCGACCTTCACGAGATGGGCTCCGATGTTCACCGCGGGGGGCGCTTATTTTCTGTCCGTCGCCCCCAATTACGCGCTGGCCCTCCTCTGCGTCGGCATCATGGGTGTGGGAACCGCGGGATTCCACCCTCAGAGTCATGCCCTCACGGGGCTTGTCAGCAAATCCTCGAACCTGGGGGCGTATCTGGCGGTATTCTCCGCGGCAGGCTCTCTCGGCTCGGCGCTGAGTCCTCTTTACGCCGTCTCTCTGCTTGGGACGATAGGCCGGAGCAATATTCCGCTCATGCTGATTCCCCTGTTTCTCATAACCTTCGCCGCGCGCGGGTCGCTGCCGAAAAAGAGCGCGCTCTCCGGCGGCGAGTTCCCCCGTTCAGACGGAGATTTCTGGAAGAGCACATTTCACGTCGTCTCCGCCACTATGCCTTTGGTCATAATTTCTGTCATCCGGGATGGGACGTCGCAGGGCATGAGGGTCTTTCTGCCGATGCTTTTCACAATGAGGGGAGAAAACCTGGAGATGGCCGGAGGGGCTCTTTTCGCCTTCACCATCTCCATGTCGCTGGCCACGCTGGCCGGCGGCAAACTGGGAGACATGTTCGGCAAGACCCGCGTCATAGTGATATCGCTCGCCGCGTCTCCGGCGTTCCTCCTGCCGGCCATATTTACCGAGGGCGTCCTCTCCGTATCGCTCTTTGTGGTAAGCGGCGGGATATTGGCCGCAAGCAACTCACTGACGCTCGCCCTGGCTCATGAGTACCTTCCCGAGAACAGGGGCGCCGCCAGTTCGATCGTCATGGGAGTGTCGTGGGGGATAGCTAACATACTGGCGGGCCCGATAGGAATGTTAGGCGACGCGATAGGGCTAAAAGAGGCCCTCGGCTTCGTCTCGCTCTCTCCGCTGCTTGTCGCCCTCTATCTGGGTTTCAGGCGGTATGTCCTGGGCAGACGGCTTTAGAAATTGGGATCGTCCTCAGCTCGCCGCAGATTACCTGAGGCGATTTCGCTTTATCAGCGGCCTGATTGAATAGTTCGCCGCTTTTTTCTCCGTCGTATCTGCCGTCAAAGTCTTCCCCAGGGGCGAGCATGAGCCAGTAAAAATCCTGGGACTCTCATAGTCATCCCATGGCGTAGGCCGTTCGGCCTTGCCGATGAATGTATTAGATAATTATAGAATTTAATAAATCAGTAAAAATACCTATTAATTATACAATCATCGAATTAATATAAAAGAGGGATGATTTGGAGGTGTTTAGATGGAAATTGATGATTACGTAACTGCAAGCGAGGCTGCAAAGATGCTTGGCAAAACGTCGGGGATGATATGGGTATTGTGTAAAGACGGCAAATTGCCGGGTGCGAAAAAAATGGGTAACGCCGCCTGGCTCATCCCCCGGGCCTCCGTCGAATCCTACACCCCCGGCAGGCGCGGGCCGCGCACGAAGAAGGAAAAACTATCCGGCGAGCTGGCCGGGATACGCGCGGAACTAGCCGCCGTCGCTGAAACGAAGAAGGCCGAAGGCGAGTAATGGGGTTTACCATCACGGCGGCGGAACTGATAGCCTTCCTTACCGCGCAGGGGTTCCATATCGAGACAGGGCGGGGACGGCATGGCACAAAAGCGGTAAAGGGCGGTCTACAGGTGTCTATACCAATGCACGGCGGCGATTTGAAAGATGGTACGGCGAGGTCAATACTCCGGCAAGCCGGATACAAACCGGCCGATGTGATGAATTGGAGGCGGTAACGGTGACGCACGAATATAACCTGAGCTTGATATTTTACCCGCAGCGAAAAGGCGGTTATACGGTTATATGTCCAGAGCTTCACGGATGTATATCGGAAGGCAATACCATAGATGAAGCGACAGAAAACATACGGAATGTAATAGCTGGCTTTTTGCCGGATGAGATAAAGAGTGCGGCGGACGAAGAGACACTGCGTCTGGGTTTGTGCATGGAAGGCAAATTATACCAAGAATTAAAGGTCACGGCTGACGACGCCGGCGAGGTATGTTTCCCCAGCGCGAAAAGGGCAAACGTAGCTTGACCAAGGGATACGCGCGGAACTGGCGAACGCCGAAGGAGAACACTCACAGTGAAGAAGCTCAGGCTATACCTCGACACCAGCGTAATAAGCCACCTCGACCAGCAGGACGCGCCGGAGCGCATGGCGGAAACGCGTAAGCTATGGGAGAAAATAAAGGCCGGGGAATATGAGGTTGTCCTATCAGACGTTGATTTTCTTGAGATAGGAAAATGCAATGATGCAAAAAGAAATACCTTACTTGATTATCTCAAGGAAATTGAATATACCGTAGTCGAAGTGCAAGGTGACGAGCAGGCGGCTAGAATTGCCAGCCGGATTATTGATCTAGGTATCCTGCGGCAAAAAAGTTTCGATGACTGCCAGCATATAGCCGCCGCCATAATGAGCGGTTCCGACGTGATAGTGTCGTGGAACTTCAGGCACATGGTAAATATTCGCACCATAAAGGGGGTACGAGCTGTAACCGCATTAGAGGGGTATAAAGATATTTTGATTCTCGATCCGTTTTCACTTATAGGAGGTGAAACAGAGTGATACATTACGACATACCCGAACCCGATATAAGCACAAACTTCACTATTGACGACATACACAAAATACGTGAATGGAACTATGAACGCTTGAAAGACGCTACTTTGGAGGAACGCAAGGAAGATACTCGTAAGCGAATTGCTCCTATACTCGCCGAAATTGAAGCCGCTCGCGCCGCCCGCAAAGCCAAAGCAGTGCAGCTCCAAAGGTAAAACAATCACGCACGGCCCGGGGCAGGCGGAACACTGTCACCCGGGCCGATATTTTTACCTCTCCATTTTCCCGGGCCTGGCGGACTTTTTCAGGATTCCCGGGGAAACCTTTCAAAAAGCGGCGCCATTTGAAAGCAGTTTCCAATTCGCCTCCAAGCCGTCATTCCGGGAAAAGTCATGCGGGATAAGATACGAAGCGAAAGCATCCTCGTTCCCGACGCGGTAAGGCCTGCCAAAACCGCTTTGACAAACGAGAAAGCAAAATAGGCGGACGCTCGTACCCGTTGAGGGATATAATCGTCTATATTTCGCTATCCTGACGGAGGTTTGCGATTTTCGTGCTGCGTAATAAAATTTCGGAAATCAAAGACGCGTATTTCGACGAAAATCTGGATTTGCGTGTCCAGGCTTTCAACCTGCTCGCTTTGGCCGGGATAGGAGCCGGCGTTATCATCGGCGTTGTCGGCGTGATCATCAGAGCTGGCGTCGTGAATGTCCTGGGTAATTTTTCCGCTTCGGCGCTCGCCGCATTTCTCCTCATACATGCGCGCCGCACGGGGCGATACCACGCCGCCTGCGTCGTCACCGTCATCGCGGTTTTCATCGTAGCTTTCCCCGCGATGTTTTTCGCAGCCGGCGGCTATCACAGCGGGATGCCATGTTTTTTCGTCTTTGCCGTTTTGTTCACCGAGATGATGCTCGACGGGCGCGAGGCGGCGTTTTTCGTGGCGGCGGAGTTTGCCCTGTACTCCGGCTGCGTCGCCGCCGCCTGGCGATACCCCGGCCTCGTGTCATTTTTTGACGGCGAGCTTTATTTCGCGGCTGACGTGACGGCCGCGTTCGCTGTATCGAGCACCCTGCTGCTTGCGGTGCTGGTCTTGTACTTTCGGATTTACGACAACAGGCAGCGATTGCTCGACGAACAAAACGAGCGGCTGAAACAGCTCGACCGGATGAGGACCGAATTTTTGGGCAACGTTTCCCATGAACTGCGGACTCCTCTTACGGCGGTATCGGGCTGCGCGCAGATCGCCGCGCTCCATCTGGCGTCACTGCCGAAAAGCCCGGATGTTACAGCGGCGGCCGAAAAACTCGAAATAATCGTCGGCCAGGCGGAGAAGCTCGGAGCGATGGTGAGTCAGGTCCTGGACATGACGCGGATCGAGGAGGGGCGCATGGCCTGGAGCTTTGAGCCGTGCCGGGTGGACAGAATAATACGGGAAACGGTGCGGGCGCACTTTCCAATCTTGAACAAGAACGAAAACGAGCTTCTGATCAGGACCGACCCGGAACTGCCGGAAGTTCTCGCCGACGCCCCGAGAATAAGCGAGGTGGTGCTCAA
>JAISYN010000255.1 GCA_031269915.1 Synergistaceae bacterium | reverse complement strand
CGCTCTCAATGTACGCCGCGACTTTGGCCCCGGGCAGGAACACCTGTTCGCCCTGTTTTAGCGAAGAAGCGTCCGTCATTCCATTGGCCGACATTATCGCCTCGGGATATATACTATATTCCTTCGCCAGTTTGTCCAGAGTCTCCCCGCTTTTCACGGTCTCGAAAATGCCGTCCTGATTGGGGATTCGGACAATACTTCCCACCTTGAGGATATCGCCCTCCGAAACTTTATTGCAGCCAAAGATTGTATTGACATCAAGGTTAAAGGCGTTCGCTATATTCCACAATGTATCCCCGTTTTTCACGACATAGTCCGTAATCTGGAGCGGAGACGCCTGTTTCAGTTTCGCCACCGCCTCTTTTTTAAGCCCCTGAACGTAAAGAAGCGTGCTAGTCACCGATTCAGGAGCGCTGGGAATGTAAAGCGTCTGTCCCTCGTGCAGCCTGTGCTGATCGACAAGTTCGTTGGATTTCATAATATCTTCGATTGAAACGCCGTATGTTTCAGAAATTTTGGAGAGGGTCGCGCCCGTTTCCACCGTTATCATCTTCCAGTCGCCGGACGTCACCGGAACGCGGGTTATCACGTCATCCAGCAGGCTGTTACCGGTCTTTTCATATTCCCCCTGCCGGGTTTCCTCCAACAGCTCGACTTCGTCGCTGGAAAAAGAAGGCCCTCTGCCCTGGCCTCCGCCCTTCCATTCCGCGCTGCGGGCATCCATTGCGTCGACTACCACGTATCCGGAATATTGATCCTCATTTATTCCATCGCCTTCGGCAGCGACGTACCAATACGTCCCGGCATACTTCGACGCGTGGCTGATACAGGTATACGACAGAATCAGCGTGACGGCTGTCAGAACCGTGAAAAACGATTTTTTCAGCCTTTTCATCTCATTCATACGGTATTAAAACCTCCTCATCGCGCGATAGGGACAGTACGCGCAACACTACCCCACTTTTATCGTGCCAAGGAATTCTTTGTTAGACGCGGTCGATTTCAATTTATCTATTATAAGCGCAAGGACCTCCGCTTCATCCATACTGGCAATCTTCCTGCGCAGCGCCCACAACCTCTGCAGCTCCTCGTCGGGTATCAGAAGATCCTCGCGCCGGGTTCCCGAACGGGTTATGTCTATAGCAGGGAATATTCTCTGTTCGGATATCTTCCTCGACAGATGTATTTCCATGTTGCCGGTGCCCTTGAATTCCTCGTAAATCACGTCGTCCATCCTGCTGCCGGTTTCCACAAGCGACGTTCCTATTATAGTGAGACTTCCGCCATTTTCAATATTTCTCGCGGCTCCGAAGAATTTTTTGGGGAAATATAACGCGGCGGGATCCATACCACCGGACAAAGTGCGCCCGGAAGGAGGAACTATCAGATTTGAAGCGCGGGCAAGGCGCGTTATGGAATCCAACAGGAGAACCACGTCCTTGCCGACCTCGACAAGCCGTTTGGCTTTCTCTAAAGATAGCGAAGCCACCCTCATATGTTCCTCGGCGGGACGGTCGAATGTAGAAGCGATTATCTCCCCATCGACTGAACGGCTCATGTCGGTCACTTCTTCGGGGCGTTCGTCGATGAGCAGCACCATCATTATAACTTCGGGATGGTTTGTCGTTATCGCGTTGGCGAGGTGTTTCAGGAGAGTGGTCTTTCCGGCTTTCGGAGGCGACACTATGAGCGCCCTCTGCCCCTTGCCTATCGGTACAAACAAGTCCACGAGCCTGGTGGACAGACGCTTTTGTTCCGTTTCAAGCAATATCTTCTCATCCGGAAATATGGGGACCAGCGCCTCGAACATCGGTCTCCTGCGGGCTTCTTCCGGATCCGAGAAGTTGACCGTTTCAACGCGTATAAGCGCCTCGTAGTGTTCCGGGTCGCGGGGAGGACGGACCATTCCCCATACCACGTCGCCGTTCCTTAGCCCAAAACGCCTTATCTGCGAAGCGGAGACGTATATATCGTTGTTACTTGGTAAAAGGCCGGACGGCCGCAAAAACCCATACCCTTCCGGAAGGCATTCCAGCGTTCCCCCTCCGAAGCGGAATCCCATCTGCAAAGCCTGGACGGAAAGAATGCTGAAGATCAAATCGTCCTTCCGCTGTGTAGTCGGACTATGAACATTCATCTCCCGCGCCAGTTTGCGAAGCTCAATTATGGGCATCGCCTGCAGCTTGTTAAAATCGACGCGGGAAGCGGACGCGTTTTTCAGTTCCGCCATATCCGCGACGACCGTCGCTTCTTTCGTGTCAGTTATATCCTGAAGTACGACTTCTTCCGGCTCCGTGGTATTATTCATTGTCTTTGACATGCCTCCCAATGGCTATAAACATGCGGTATATTTTGTCAGTGATTGAATGCGAAATTTGCGCGAGAATATGATATAGAGCGACGGCAGGAACTGTATGAGAATCCGCTATCCCAATCGACAGCCATGATTTTAGCCGCAATATCATAAATTGCAAATAGTTTTTTACGATTTCGGCAGAAATTACGGACGAATTTCCTGCGCCCCGTTCTCAATCCCAGATGACGACGTTCTCCATCGGCACGTCGCCGCTTGCCGCGTCAACGGTGAAATTTTCCATCCACTTTTCCCTTCCGTTACAGCTTATAAAAACCGAATAAAAACCCGCGTCGAGAGGAGAAGCGTCCTCTTTGATCAGGTAAAACGCGCGCGTCCCATGAGCTTCCGCGAGACGCAGCGTTTCGCCCTGTATCATCCGCTCGTTGAGAAACCACGTTATATCTACGGAGTCTCCGCGCCTTCCCCTGGAATAAACGAACCAAAGACAGACCTGCTGCGACCCGGCCGGCATATTCCGGCCTATGCCAACCGGTTTCATCTCCTCGTCTAGTTCCTCGCAAATTTGAATTTCATCAATGGTGAACGATCCGGCAATGATATTGTTCGAACGGGAAGTCCACGAAATACCGGCCATCAATATCAACACGAGAAGGCCCACCAGGATCAGATAGCCGCTATGCCTGCGTTTTTTCCCATCCATCTGATACCCCTCTATAACAGATCCTGCAGATCGGCCCGAACTTTCAGATGTTTCGAAATATCGAAGCCGTCGACCGACACCGACGGTTTTTTGGTCACACCGTCCACTGCCCCTGCCGCGCGCAGCGCTTCCAGCATCGCTATCTCCTCGGATTCCGTCTGGGCCAGCCATTCGCCGGCGTCTATCGATATCGCGGCCGCCAGGGCATAGGCGCCCCAGTTGGACACATCCACAGGTATTGTCACATCGGCTTTTACAGTGCAGAGACATCCGGCGTAATCCGGCATCATCTCGGATAAACGGGACATATAATTTCCCATCCCCACCTCATTGCCGCCGTCTCCGATGCCAATTGTCCGAGAAACGCCACTCATAGCGAAGGCGTCGAGAGCGCAGGTGAAAGACGAAATATCCTGTTTCATCATGTCATAGTAAGCACCGTCGGAAGCCCGTCCGGGACGTTCCACGTAAACAAGCGCCTCCGGCGGTTTCACGCTGTCCATATCGCCTGAAACGTCGATAACGCGGTCAAGCGGAAATGAGATGGATTCAGCGCATACCCGAAACGCTTCTATACATCTGAAATCCGTCCACACCTCAATGTCAAACCGCCGACGCAGCAACGCCCGTGCCAGAGTCACGCTTCCCGTCGGTCCGTCCGTTTCCGGGGCCGACGCAATTGGAATATAAAACCCGGAAACAATCGCGATGGAACTCACGCCATATACCAGATCGAGCGCCGAGTTCCACAAACCGTCCTCGCAGAGAGCGGAAGGACCGCGCGCCGAATCCCCGCCGGCAGCTATCTCTGTGAGCCTGCGCGCGCGCGCCTGTTCAAGCATACAATAATGTCATCTATATGCCCAGCATCTCCACGAGCGACATCATATCCTCGTCGAGGCCCTTGCTTTCCTCCCACGAATACTGAATGGGATGCGTAATTATCTTGCCGGAGGTACGGCCAACCATTACTCCCGTTTCTCCGGCGAGCAGGGCTTCCACAGCTCCGCCTCCGAGACGTGAAGCAAGCACCGCGTCAAACGAAGACGGGCTGCCTCCTCGCTGAATATGTCCAAGGACTGTTATTCTGGCGTCGTAACCTCCGGTGTCTTTGAGCTGGGCCGATAGCTCCGCCACCGACATGACGCCCTCGGCCACTATGATAAGGGAATGGCTCTTGCCTCGCTGACGCGCGTAATTGAGTTTTTTGCAGAGATCCGACAGATCGAATTTTCTCTCCGGAACCAGCACATATTCAGCGCCGGCGGCGACAGCCGCTTCCAACGCGAGGAAACCCGCGTTGCGCCCCATCACTTCGACCAGAAACAGCCTCTCGTGACTCGACGCGGTGTCACGCAATTTCTCTATGCACTGGAGCGCGGTGTTGCAAGCCGTGTCAAAACCCACCGTGCAGTCGGTTCCGGCCATATCGTTGTCTATAGTCCCGGGAATGCCTACCACCGGGTACCCCAGTTTACAAAGCTCGTGCGCGCCCTTGAACGAACCGTCGCCGCCTATGACCACCAGAGCGTCGATATCATACTCCTTGAGGCGCTGCAAACCCTCGCGCACCCCTTCCGGTTTCATGAAACGTTCGCATCTCGCCGTACGGAGTATCGTGCCCCCCCTGTGGATAATACCGCCCACCGAACTTACGGTGAGAGGAACCACGTCTCCGTCGAGCAGCCCTTCGTAACCCCTGCGAAAACCGATAACGTCCAGTCCCTTGTAAATAGCGGTCCGGGTGACAGCCCTGATAGCCGCATTCATTCCCGGGGCGTCCCCCCCGCTGGTCAGCACTCCTATGCGTTTCAAACAGATATCCCCCTTCGTATCGCGGTCCGGTTATTTATTTTGGAGTTCTTCTATCCTGGCTCCGACTTCTTCCAATTCTTTATTTTTCGCTTCGAGCTGCGCTTCCAGATCAGATTTCTCGGCGTTGAGTTTTTCCATCCTCCGTATCAGCCGGTCGACTTCCAGCCTGTCCGCTGCCGTCCCCGATATAGATCCGGCCGCGTCTTCCGCCTGCACGTCCCAGATGAAGCGAAGCTCTCTGTTGTTCAGGACTGGACTGACGGCCCCCTTGACTACGAGGCGTAGCGTGGTGCTGCGGTTCAAGAGCGGAGCGCCGGTTTTTTCGTTATATCGCGGAAAATAAACTATCCCATCCCGCTTGCCCTGCAACGGCATGTTGAAACGGGGGTCATAATCGGTAGAGTCATATTTCGTCCTTCCGATCCAGAGCGAAACCATCTCGTTGAACGGAGCCATGTGCGCAGTAGGGCCAAGCTCTTCCATCTCCAGGTGAATCGCTATGTTCTCGTCCATATTGATGCCCTTCAGAAAATTATACTTATAATCCTCAAGTTCGGAAGTTGTCCACAAGTTTTTTTCGGCTTCGCTCTGCATAAGGGCCTCTATATACTCAGCGGTATATAAGGTCGCTTTAAGAGTGAACGACGCGCCCAAATTGTCCTTCGCGGTCTCCGTCTTACTCCACCGGGACAGAGCAGCGTCATATTTGGCGGCGGCCTGGGCCGGCGCCGATATAACGGACGTCATCACAACAAACAGTATGACGGATATCGCCCTCAAAATATATTTCATATTAACGCCTCCTAAAATATTTTTCCTAACGTATACGCTTTGCGCGACTCGTGAAGTTTACCATAAAAACGACGCGTCAAACCAACGAGATATCGTTTCGGCGGAATATCCGGCACACGGTCATTTTGCCGGGACAAAGGGATTTAAACCGCCGATCGAAAATCCCGATATCGCGTTATTCCCCTCCGCGCTCAGTATCCATTCGAGAAATTTTTCCGCTCCTTCGGAGCGGAGTTTTCTGAAACCCGAGTTCGACGTGAGGCACGCGTAGGTAGTGCGAAAGTAATCGGTATCGGCCATTTTCACGAGGGCCGGTTCGAAGCGTTCCGAATCCACGTACTGCGCGTATGATCCCTCGCGCGTCAGCATGAACGCGCCCTCGTCTCCCGCCTGCAGGAGAGCGCTCAAATAGTCCCTGCTGGTCTCCACGTAACCGCTGTTTTCAGCCATCGTATCCACCCCGGATGCCTTCCACAGCTCATCCTCAACGTTCCGCGCCCAGTCGTCCGTGATGCGCGAAAAAAACAGCAGGTTCCGGGACGCCACTTTTTTCATTATATCCGAAGCTTCCATCCCCCCGAATTCCGACGCGCGGCTTTTGGGGCCCACCAATATCAGGCGTTCCATCCACAGAGGCGTTTTTTTCCGAACCAAGCCTATGCTTTCCAGTTTGCCGGCGTATTCGGCATTGCCAGTTATCAACATGTCATGGGCGCTTATGACCATTACGTCGTCTAGACGATCATAATCCTCCGCCGTTTCCGACGCGAGAGTCTGCCACGCCGGAGAAGCATTCCCCGCGGCTCGAAAATCCGCGTTCAACCTCATCAGCAGCAACTGCGCCACAGGCGAGTTGAAACACTCCGCTATTCTCACCAGTTTATAACCGTCCGGTTCAACGAGCCCTGCGCACGCTGTACGGACGCACCCAAACAATAAGACCGCAAAAAGCAGAAGTCTTGTTTTCACGTTTAGTCCGTCTCCTCATTGCAAGAACGCGCTTTGCCGCGTATCCTCTGGAGCGCGTTATCCACTTTTTTCCTGCCGCACTTCAATATCTTGACGGCTCCCGATATTCCCCCGCCCTTGATATACGCGCACAGCACGGATTCCTCGAATGCGCTGAGACGCGTCATCAGCGCGCGAAGTTCGTCGCGTTTCTCTGTCATTTCCTCATGCGCCGCCGAAATCTTTCCGCCGTCGAGACGCCGCATACATTCACCCAGCGCTTCGTCGTCCATTGGACGCTCATGTCCGTTGCGCCTAAGATAAGAAATCATCCTGTTTCGCGCGCATACCCGCACGTAGCCGTCGATGTTCCCGCGCTTCGGGTCATACGACTCGAGGGCGGAGATAGCCGCCAGAACTCCTTCCTGAACCAGATCGTCGGCTGTAAAATTGTTTCCATAGGCCAGCTTGTGCGCCTCGCGCGCCAAAATGGGCATGAACGAATGGAGCCGCGAAAGTTCGGGAGCAGTATCCGCTCCTGTCAATATATGCGTCTCACGAACGCGCGTATCAGGCTTGCGGTCGAATCCGCCGCGCGCGCCATACCTTCCAGAACTTCCCTGTGATGCAATTTTTCGGGTTTCATCCCGGCCGCGTAATTCGCCACGCATGAGACGGCTGCTACCCTCATCCCCATATGGTTGGCGACTATTACCTCGGGCGCCGTCGACATACCGACCAGATCGGCTCCCATAGCGCGGGCCATTCTTATCTCAGCCGGAGTTTCGTAGGACGGACCCGGAAACGCGATATACACTCCCCTGTGCAGCGTTATCTTCTCGTCTTTCGCGGCGGCTTCCAGCGCGTCTATGTATTCGCGATCGTACGCGTAAGTCATGTCGGGAAACCTGGGGCCCCACTTATCGTTATTCGGACCAGTCAACGGATTAGCTCCCATGAAGTTTATGTGATCGTAAATCGCGGCCAGATCCCCTGGCTTGTACCCCAGATTGATTCCTCCAGACGCGTTGGTCGCTATCAACGACGTGACGCCGAATTCGCCGAATATCCGCACCGGGAACGTGACCTCGTCCATGCCGTATCCCTCGTAATAATGCACCCTTCCTTGCATGACCACTACCGGCGCCCCCTCCAGCGTTCCGAAAATGAGGCGCCCGGCGTGTCCGATCGCGGTGGTTCTCGGCCAGTTGGGTATTTCCTCGTACGGTATGACAGTACTGCCCTGTACCGCGGCGGCGACATCACCCAATCCCGACCCCAGTATGATTCCTATCCTGGGTCTTACTGAATTTCTCTCTCCTATAGCGCTCAATGTTTCCTTTATTTTTTCCGCACTGATCATATTGATTTCCCCTTTCATGACTCGCTCAATTGTTTCACTCGGTTTCAGCCCTGGGATGAAAATTGTCGTAGATATTCCTCAGTTCCGTGTCGATATGCGCGTATTTTTCAGTGGTGGCTATCGAGGAGTGCCCCAGCAGTTCCTGCAGTGTCCTCAGGTTCATGCCCCTCCGCTGCAAATGAGTCGCGAACGAGTGGCGCAAAACATGCGGGTGCAAGCGTGTCCGCGCTATGCCCGCCCTCATTCCCCTTTTTTGAAGTATATTCCACATATCCTGCCTGCTCATCCGCCTGCCGTTTTTCGACAGAAAAAGAAAATCGCGCGAATCTGCGGCCGAATGCTCGCACAGCTTCGGACGTGCAGAGACGAGATACTTTTTCACCGAATCTTTCAGCGATCCCACATAGGGGACGATGCGCTCCTTACGCCCCTTGCCCTTGACATATATGACGCCCCCGGTCTCGTCTATGTCGGACATCTTGATCGATACGAGTTCGCTCGCCCTCATTCCGCATCCGTAGACCATCTCGATCATGGTCCTGTCCCGGACGGCGACGGCGTTTTCGTAATTCCCGCCGTCTTCGATCAAACGCTCTATTTCGCCCTCGGTCATAACCTGCGGAAGGACTTTACTGCGCTTTGGCAACGGCAAGGTCTCAGCCGAGACAATTCTCCCGTCGTACATCAAAAACTTCGTAAACGACGCCAGCGTGGCGGCGCGTCTGCTCCTGGTGCCGGAGGATATGCCCTCCGACTCCAGCCGAACCATAAACCTCGACAACGAAGCCCTGTCTATGGGATACAGGTTTCGTCCAGCGGCGGCGCAGAATCTGCGCCACGATTCAAGGTCGTTTTCGTAAGCTTTGATCGTGTTCGGACTGGCGTCACGTTCGCAGCGCATGTATTCCAAAAAATCGCTTATCGCGGAGTCCGCCTCGTCCCGTTTGCCGCATTCGTCATTCGGGCTCTTCATCCCTATTTACCGTCAAATTCATGCAGCCACCAATAGATGCCCAACAGGCTCTTGGCATCCTTGATCAGGCCCGTTTCGGCGTACCTTCGCGCATCCTCGCGGGAGAGGAAACGGGAGACAATGAATTCATCTTCGTCCTCGGGTAATTTGTCCCATGAAAGATCATCGGCGTAATACATCTCCAGAACTTCATCACAAAATCCCGGCGACGTGTAGAACTCGAGTATCTTGGTTATTTTTCCCGGTTTCCATCCGGTCTCCTCGCGAAGTTCCCTCTCCGCCGCCGCCGCGCAGCATTCCCCTTGTTCCACGACGCCGGCGGGAAGCTCCAGCATTACTTCGCCCGCGGGATATCTGAACTGGTTCACCATCAGTATTTCCCCTCCGCTGTTTTCAGCAAGCACAACGACAGCGCGCGGGTGTCCGACGACTTCACGCGACCTCGTGCGCCCGTCCGGAAGTCTTATCTCATCCACACGGAGCCTCAAAATCCTTCCCTCGTATATCGTCCTGCTATCGAGCCGCGCTTCCGCCAGTTCATCCAAATTCCAGCCCTTATCTTCAACCCCGCTCATTTCAAACACTCCTTCGCGCACATTCTGAGCCCGTTTTTCCATGCCGAAGCGGGCAGAGGTTTTTTGCCCTCCGGCTGTACCGTTATCAGCTCCACAAAACCGTCGGAAGACACGACGCTCGGATTGCCGCCGCCGAGACGGAGTTCCCCCGGCTGCGCGCCATTTTCCGGATTGCCTTCAATTGGGCGAGCAGACAATATCAAAAGCCTTTTACCTCTCAGCGTGGTCCAAGCGCCGGGCCTGGGCGAAAACGCCCGGACGCGGTTCGATATGGCGCTCGCCGTCATGCGCCAGTCTATACGTTCCTCGCCGGAAGATATCTTTGGCGCGTACGTCGCGAGCGCCTCATCTTGCGGCAAGAAGTTCCATTCCCGCACCGAAGTTTTCGAAACCAATCCGATAAACGCCTCTACCCCAAGCACGGCCGCGCGTTCGCTCACCGATCCAAAATCCTCAAAAGGCGCGACCGCCAGTTTCTCCTGTATCAGCAAAGGGCCTGAATCCATTCCGCGCCCCAGCTTGAAAATCGAAACGCCTATATCTTCAGCCCCATCCATCAGCGCTCTCTGAATGGGAGCGGCTCCCCTGTAACGGGGAAGCCCGGACGGATGGATGTTTAGGCACCCGATGCGCCCGTTATAATCAAGCAGCGGCTCTCTGATGAATTGGCCGAAATCCACGACGAAGGCAAAATCGACGAGCACGTTCTTTTTCAGTTCGAGCACCGCCTCATCAGAGGAAGCGCTCGCGGACTCCACGAGAGGTATGCCTCGCCATGCCCCCGCTCCGCTCGTAACCAGCTCTCCCACGGGAGAACGAACTCTGGCGTTCCTTCCGCGAGACGCTCCGACATGCGACGTTACCACCCACGAAGGCATTCTCCACTCGGACAGCAGTTCGAGGCATCTCGCGGCAAAGACTCCGGAGCCGAAATAAGCGTAGCGCAGCTCCTCGATTATCAATCCGAACGCGCCTTCTTGCTCATTTTTTTTCTTATGAACGAGCGTTTCAACGGCGACAGATTGTCTATAAAAAGCTTTCCGTTGAGGTGATCCGTCTCATGGGAGTATACTCTCGCGAGAAAACCTTCGACCATCTCGTCGTGACGTTCGCCGTCCTCGTCCAGATACCGTATGCGAATCCTGCCCGGGCGCGCGACTTCCTCGTAAATGCCGGGAAAACTGAGACAGCCCTCGTCCGCCCTTTCCTCTCCTTCAGTTTCCGTAATCTCGGGATTGATGACAACATATTTACCGCCTTCCCAATCCGCCACGAACAGCTTCAACGGGACGCCGACCTGCGGGGCGGCAAGCCCCACTCCTTTAGATACGTACATCGTCTCGCACATATCGGACACCAATTTTTTCAGTTTTCCCCCGAATTCGGTCACTTCGCGCGCCGGTTCGCGGAGCGCAGGATCGGGGTAGACAAGTATATCTAATATAGCCATATAATAATATCTCTCCCAGTACAAAAATCAATCCGCCATTATTTTATCAATAACGCGCCGGCGCGCAACCGGGTTAACACGCCCTATCGTCACGCGGTTCCGCGCGCGATACTTCTGATGATACCGTCAAGCTCGGCGAGCGCCGCAGGAGAGACCGGAACGTCCCTGAAATAAAATTCCTCGAACGACTCGACGAATCTGCCTGACGCTGCGGCGATTTCCGAATTCGGCCCGGATTTTTCGCGCACACGGCGCATAAACTCCTCCAGCCCTTCTCCCGGCTTTTTCTCAAAACCGCGGCGCTTCATCGCGTCGACGAAACGAATCTTGATCGCCTCGTCGCGGGAACGCTTTTTCATTTCCTTTCCGCGTCTCAAATACCTTCGCAGCGAAAACGCTAACGCGGCGGCGGACAGAACCGCCCCCACCGCGTATATTTCCCCCGAAAGAGAAGCGAATTTATCGAGCGCCGCCATCACCGACTCCACCGGCGAAGAGAAGAATTCCCTTATGGCGTCCAGTATCCGCATTTGGTTCTCTCCTTCGTACTCCATGAAGACGCGCGATATCTGGTAATTCATATAATCGAGATACATCCGGAACAGACCCAGGATGCGTTCTCCCTCGCCGCCGCTCCCGGCCTCGTTCGATGCCGGAGTGGGATCATACCTGAACCACGCGCCCGCTTCCTCGTTCCACGCTTCGACCCACACATGCGCGTTCGACTGATTCACCGCGTAATATTCGCCGCTCTCGTTGTACGCTCCTCCGTGATAACCCGTTATCAACCGCGACGGGATACCGGCCATCCGCAGCATCACGGCCATGGCCGCCGCGAAATATTCGCAATTCCCTTTTTTGGAATTGAAGATAAAATCCTCCAGGGGATTCGAAGAGACCGGCAGTTCGTCCAGGGTATATGAAAACGACGGAGGCGAGAGGTAATCCATTATGACCTTCGGTTTGTCCGCGTCCCCGCTTCCATCGGTCATGTCTTCCACAAGTTCGCGGAGGGGCGGGCTGAAATTATCGGGCAGTCCAAGGTAACGGCCGCTTTGGATTCTTCCCGATGACGGCCGGAGCATGCCGGAAGGATACGAGACGGCGGTATAGCTTCTCATTCTGCCCCTGTAATTCGTATTGACGAAAACGCCTTCTTCCGCTATGACAATTCCCCGCGCTCTGACCTGTATCGGGACGTCGAGCGCGAAGATCGCTCTCATGTATATCTCGTTCTCAAGAAAAATTTCCTGTCTCACGAAATCGCTGCCCTGGGGAACGAATCCCTCCGATCGGCCGCGAAAACCGGCGTTCCATATATGGCCGTCGAATGTGTCGAGGACCAGCCCTCTCCAGAAAAGATGTTTGGGCGCCACCCGCGGCATCTCGGCTCTGAACGCGATTGATTCATCGAGTTGAATATTCCGGACCGATCCCAGAACGAGATGATCCGAGAACCCCGTATAGCCGCCCGACGAATTTCTCTGCGGAAGCCGGCTCAAAGTCATCTGCCCCCTAGGCGCGGCAAAAAAGAGAAAAACGCAGAGCGGCAGCATCATTGCCCATATTACAGCCACCCTTCCGCCTGCCTGGAAGACCTCTTTGAGGGTGAGCGACAGATACGGTTCGCGGTTGAACCACGCCGCGAGCAGCAGTTGAAAAGCGATCAGCGCGCTCGCTATGACGCAGTAGTACAGAAAGACCCCGCTAACGATGTCAACCGCCGCGCTTATCATGGTGAACATAGAGAGCGCCGCTATCTGGCAATAATCACGCGAACGCTTTTCTTCAAACATCTTGACGGCGATCATCAGCAATATCGCCTCAGTCAGCGCCATGATGAACGTATCATACCTCATCCTCGCGACCGAAGCCGCGAGGATCGCGATCGACGCTATATTCATCGCAAATCTTGGGGGATGTTTCCCGACGAAAATTTCCATCGCCGCGGCGCTCGCCGCGAGTGCGGAGAATAGCGCCGCGTAAACGGTTCCTATCGCGTTCGCGCTCGCCGCGAGAACCGTCAGGGCCAAGAGGGAAGTATTTGCCAGAAGCAGTTTTTCAAGAGTAATGGAGTACCTACTCATAGAGAGCCAGGCTTGACAACATAGACAATTTATCCGGGCGCGACGGAGACGGAGCCCATATCATTCCGCGATCGGCCATGCCGATTGAAAACCCCGACCTCATCGCTCTGGATATTTCATGCGACGCCACGGACAGCCCTGCTTCCAACCCGAAATCCGACACCAGCGAATCGAGGTCTATCATTCGCGTTTCCGGCCTTCCAGAACCGTCATACAGCCGCGAATTCAGCTTCCCAGTCCGCGCGCTTGATTTCCAATGAATCATCCTCATAGGATCTCCCTCCACATACGGGCGCACTCCTATGATATCCACCCCGGCCGCCGGATCCGCGATATTTTCTCCCTCCCGCCCTTCAGGTTCCAACCACACTCTCGCGTCGTCGGCGCGCAAATCGACGGGGGCCGGAAACGCCGTCGCCTTCCCAACAAAACTCACGGGCCAGTAACGGGTGAAAAAATTAAAAGGATAATCCGACGACAGTTCGATACCGCTTATTTCATTGATTCCCCGCGAGCGCAGCGTAAAAGGGATATGTTTGGAAACGGTCTCCCCGGGCTGTATTACTGGAAAAAAGACACGTTCGCCTTCCACGCTGACGTCTATCATGTAAACAGGAACCCGGCTTTTATTCCTGACCGCGACATTCAGAAGAAACGGCGAGCGCGCGTAAATTTCGTCCGGGAAGGACAAAGACACTTCGGCCCGGCGAATGTTCGTGTAGCCCGCGATTCCGGACGAGAGCATGTAACCCAGTATGGCGGCCTCGGCGAGATAGTGAAAATTGTTGCCTCCGTTCAGCGCGAGCACGCCCATTACGATGGAGAGAACGATATATATCCATCCCGAGCGGTGAAACTCTATCACTCTCACGGCGCGGGCGTCTCATCCAATATCGAATTGATCAACATCAGCATGCCGGAACGAGCCCCCGGGACGGGCTGCATTCTGTGCGCAAGTATATCCATCGCAAAGGTTTTGACGTCCTCGGGAACCACATAATCCCTTCCGCGCATCCACGCCGCGCATTTTGCGGCTCGAAGCAGGACCATCGCCCCCCGCGTGGAAATTCCGGCCTCGATCATCGGATTTTCGCGTGTAGCGGCGGTTATCGCGAGTATATAGTCGAGAATCTTTTCGGAGGCCATAACCCCATTCTCGATTACATTCTGGATGTCGGCCACTTCGCCGGCCGTTATTATAGGCGGCAGGTTTTCCATCACCGCTTTCTGGCTTCCGGCCCGCAGGATATCCCGTTCCGAATCTCTGTCAGGATAGCCCACCCGCGCCTTCATCATAAATCTGTCCATCTGCGACTCGGGGAGCGGAAACGTTCCCGAATGTTCTATGGGGTTTTGGGTCGCTATTACGAGAAATGGACGGGCCAACCTATAAGTGGCGCCGTCGATGGTCGCCTGTTCTTCTCCCATCGCCTCCAGCAGAGCACTCTGAGTTTTGGGAGTGGCCCTGTTTATCTCGTCTACCAGTATGAGGTTGTTGAATATGGGACCAGGATAAAACTCAAACTCGCCCTTGTCGGCTTTGAAAATATTGAGGCCTGTCACGTCGGTCGGAAGGAGGTCATTGGTACACTGTATGCGCCCGAACGACAGGCCCAGCGCGCGGGCGAACGCCACAGCCACCGTGGTTTTGCCCAGCCCGGGCAGATCCTCCAAAAGCATGTGTCCTCCCGAAAATATGCAGACGAGCATCCTGAGCATGACGTCTCTCTTGCCGTGCAGGACATCCTCCATGCGCTCGATTATCCGCTCCGTCAGGTTATTTTTAATTTCAAAATCGCACATCATTCACTCTCCGTCATCCAGTATGGGAAACATAGTTATTTACGCGAGGTCAAGACGGATGGACGCCATAATAAAGATTATTTCCACGCTTACTGCTTTTCAAGAGAAAATCATTCAACTTTTCGGCTTGCTCGACCTGTGATAATATCTTGGGGATTTTAAGTTATATTTTATATTCAGAAATTTCAATTTTTATATTTGATTTCAGCAGTGGCTGATGAATAAAGTATTTTCCATCTATATTTGAAATTACAACATGCCAATACATTCTATCTTCCTTTTCAGTTATATTCATGTTTTTCAACAATGGCTCAAATTTATTAAATGGCATCACAAAAATTGTCTCATCCGACCCACATCCAAAACTGACGAATGATTCATTATACTTTTTTAAAAAATCTCTTTGGTGCGGATGAAAGCCAAACCAATACCTCTCATCATTTTTTCTGGTATAAATTTTGGAAACAATACTAATAACGCCTATATTTTTATCACTATCCGTGAATGACGCCCGCGTTTCTTTGACTAATTTTATTTTAAGATACCTCTGTATCTTTTCTATACACGCATCATTAAATGTAACATTAACATGCTCTTGTTTTTCCTTTCCGCCATCCACGTTTTTATTATTAGATAAATCTTTGTCATATTCAAATTCACCATCATCTTGATCTGTTGAAATTTGTATATCTTTTGATGTTAAAAATATTAAATCAATTAATTTGTCGAGCTTTGTGTATTCATTTGGTTTTAATATTTCATTGATCTGTTTTACAGTTTTAATGTCATTCAATGCCTCCTTTAATGTCAATAAATTTATCAATGAATCACTACTTAAAAGTCTAATATCCCAAGCGTGCCGTGAACCTCTTATTTGAGCTTCTAAATCACCCGTATCTTGTCTGCCGACAACTATTAAAATAGACGATTTTTCTTTAATAATCTTATTTTTTTCTATTAATTGATTTCTATATTCCGCAATTACATCCAAGTTTATTCTATACACATCCGTCGTTTTTACTTCGACAACAATTGAATAATTTTCTTCAGAAGTCCAGATACCATCAAAACCTATAGAATTTTGCCGTCCCCGATACAACCCATATTCTATTTCAAATCCAAGCCTTATGCCAATTTGATTTATAATATCCTGAAGTGCGTAACCGCCATTATTATTTTCAAATTTATCCGTTAAACATTCATCAACAAAGGTTCTTAAAATTTCCGTTGGAACAATTTGCAGTAATTGTCTAAATTCTTGAGATGTAGCATTACTATCACTTAATTTGCCATCCCCGGTAAATGATAGAATTTGGGAAAGAGATTTTGTCTTAAACAGGTCAGGATTTTGCTCCCAAACATCTAAAATATTATCCATTTTTACAGTTTATTACATTTGTATCTTTTGTCAACCATTCCAGCGCCTCCTCAATTACCATGACAGCCCTCTCCTTGTTACACGGTACAGTGGTCATGTATCAAAGGCCTGTATGCGGCAGACGTCTTTGCCCGCATACAGATCTTTTTCGGCGGAAACTGTTTTTCGCGGTCTTCCCTGCCCGCCGCGCTTAACTAACCCTTGCGGCGTTTTCTCATCAGGGCAAGCGCCGCGTCGGCGCCGCAGCCGGCGCCAAGGAGTTGGGCTGTCGGCCTCGGCAGCGCTAACTCTTTAAAAAAAATCGCTAACTTCCCGGAAATAACCGAATAAGCCGTCTTTCCATTTCCGCGGCCAGGCGGCCTATCGCGAATCCGGTCACTGACGCGCAGAGCAGCAGGGGAGGGAGGTACGCCAAAACTTCACGCGTTTGTACCATGAGCGCTACCGCCGCGATCTGCCCGAAGTTGAAGGCGAACGCCCCGGCCACGCTTATCGCCGGCACGCTCAGAGAATCAGGGAAAAGTTTGAAAAGAACTATCGTCGCCGGAAGTGACATCGCCAATCCGCACGCGCTGCAAGCGAGCGCGGCGGCGTTTCCGGTGAGGAAAAAAGAGAGCGCCAGACGCGCCGCCGCTACCGTCGCGGCTTCTCTGCCGCCCATCATGAGCAGGGCGGCGAGATGGAACACGTTGGCAAATCCCAGCCTCATTCCCGGAAACGGCAGCGGAAATTGCGATTCGGCGAATCCAGCTGCGAGCGCCGCCGCGGTTAAAACCGCCATGACCGCGAGACGTTTTACGCCGCTCATTATCAGTACGACACGGCGTCTAAAGCGCCGTCTTTCCGTGACGTCAATTTCACTATAAGCCTGTGGGGCATGCAGACGATAATTCCTCCAGCCGAGTTTATCTCTCGCGTCCGTAGGCAGTCGCCTCCGGGGCAGTCGGCGGAGACCATCCTCACGCCCTCCGCTCCGGCCGAAATTATGTTGAATCCGTCCTGGTAGCGAAACTCCATGTTTTGCCGTCCCGAAAAACGTCTGAGCGGCGAACTCATAACTTCGACGCCGTCACGCGTTACTTCGAGCGTCAAGTCCCCGCCGCCGCCGGAAATTGAAAGTGTGTTCGCGCACGACAGTATAAAAATGAGCGCTAAAAAGGCATAGAGTACGGGGTCATATCTTTTCATCGAGTCGGGGGCGGCGGCGTCACTGTATCGCCAGGAACGAAATTTCCGCGCCGCCCGATGGCATTAACGAACCTCTGAGGCCCTCTGTCGCCGTCACGCGGTATTCTTTCCCTTCGTCCTCGTGAACGAAAATGACTTCGACTCTGGGGAATACCCTCAGCAGTTCGACGGCTCGTTCTTCTCCCATTACCATGAAGGCGGTCGAGAGCGCGTCCCCCTGAGCGGGATCGTTCGAGACTATGGTGACCGATTTAAGGGGGCCCTCTATGGGACGTCCGCTTGCCGGGTCGAATATATGCGTATAGCGGCGTCCGCCGACGTCCCAGAAGCGCTCGTAATCTCCGGCCGTTATCACAGAGCCCTCGAACAGTTCCACGGTACAGATTGGCGTTCCTCTGGAACGCGCCGGGTGCTGTATCCCGATCCGCCATGGAGACCTTTCCCCGCTTCTCGTTTCCGGCCTTCCTCCCATTACCACGACGTTGCCTCCGAGGTCTATCAGAGCGGATGTCACGCCTCTTGCCCGCAGCAGGCCGCGCACAGCTTCGGATATGAAACCTTTGGCAATCCCGCCGAGGTCGAGCGAGCCCTTTTCGAGGTACGCCCCGTCGGGGGCGGACAGTTTCAAAGCGTCGAAACCGGTTTTCGAAACAGCATTCCGTATCTCTTCGCCGGAAGGGATTTCGTTTTCGAGCAGTTTATCCTGCCAGCATAACGTGACAGCCCCGATAGTGGGATCGAAGACTCCTTCGGAGGCGCCGGCGATGTGCAGGGCCGCGGCGAGAACCGAAAATGTTTCGGACGACACTTTTACGCGCTCTCTGCCGGCGGCCGCGCTTACCGCGGAGACCTCCGAATCGGGGTCGTGCATGGAGAATTTTTTTTCGAGCCCGACGACGAGCGAGAAAGCGTCGTCCACGATCTTTTTCAACTCCGCGGACGATTTAACCGCGCTCGCGACAACGCCGATTACCGTGTCCATGGCGACGCCTTCGCGTTTGACAGTGCGCAGAGGATTCATGGTATTTATCATGAAAATTCCTATAAGGCCCAGAATCGAGCAGATTGTCATCACGGAATATAAATTGAAAAATCGTTTCATTTCTAAAGACGCCTCCCAGTTCGTCATTCAACCCGTACAATAAATCAATTTTTGAAGTAAAATATTAATACGCTTTAATATGCAGGCGCCGCGAAGACCTTTTCGCTTATGATAACACCTTTCTGCGCCGGCGCGAACGTGAGCGGCGCTCGAAAGACTGAAAATTTTACGGGAGGCGAAACGATATGGAGATTTCTGAACTCGCCGGCAAAAAAGCGCCGAAAGAGATACTAGCGTCGATACCAAAACTGGTCTCGGCCTACTATACCGAAGCCCCGTCGCCAGAAGACCCGGGCACGATGGTGTCGTTCGGGACTTCCGGGCACAGGGGTTCGTCGCTCAGAAATTCGTTCAATGAGACGCACATACTGTCGATATGTCAGGCCATCGCCGAGATACGAAAAAATAACCGGACGGCAGGGCCTATGTTTATAGGGATGGATACCCACGCGCTGTCGGAGCCGGCAATCAGGACCGCGGTGGAAGTGATGGCGGCCAACAGCGTGGAGATACGGATCCAGGACAGTTTCGGTTTCACTCCCACTCCGGTTGTATCTCACGCGATACTGGGCTGGAATAGAAATAACGAGACCAGAGCGGACGGCGTAATCATAACGCCCTCTCACAATCCTCCCGAGGATGGAGGGATAAAATACAATCCTCCGTCCGGCGGTCCAGCCTCGCCCGAGATAACTGGACAGATACAACGCAGGGCGAACGAGCTGATAAAAGGCGGCTGCCGTGACGTGAAACGCCTGCCTCTGTCGCGGGCCGTCTCCGCTCCTACGACGAAATTTATCGATTATATTGTCCCTTATGTTTCCGATCTTCGAAACGTCGTGGACATGAAGGCCATAGCATCCGCCAGGATAAGGGTGGGCGTCGATCCGATGGGCGGTTCCGGCGTGGATTTCTGGGCTCCGATAGCCGATATGTACGGGCTTGACCTGCGGATAATCAACAAGTATGTCGATCCGACGTTTTCGTTCATGACCGTCGACTGGGACGGAAAAATAAGGATGGACTGCTCGTCGCCTCATGCTATGGCCGGTTTGCTCTCGAATAAGGAGAGATACGCCATATCGTTCGGCAATGATACGGACTTCGACAGGCATGGGATAGTGACCGGCGACGGACTGATGAATCCGAACGCGTATCTCGCCGTCGCCGCCGATTACCTGATGTCGCGGCGCTCGGGATGGAGCGCCGGCGCGCGGATTGGCAAGACGCTGGTATCAAGTTCCATCATAGACAGAATGGCGGAGGAAATCGGCAGGAAAGTCTGCGAGGTGCCGGTAGGTTTCAAATGGTTTGTGGTCGGTCTCACCGACGGTTCGTTCGGTTTCGCCGGAGAAGAGAGCGCTGGAGCTTCGTTCCTGCGCATGGACGGCACGACATGGACTACGGACAAAGACGGTTTCATAATGGACTTGCTCTCGGCCGAAATACTGGCCGTGACGGAACTGTCTCCCTCCAGAATTTACGCGGACATGACGGCGCGCTTCGGAAAACCGTTCTATGAGCGCATCGACGCCCCGGCGACGCCGGAACAGAAATCCTCCATCAAGAAATTGTCACCGTCCTGCGTGAAAGTGAAAGAGCTTGCCGGGGAACCGGTAACCGCTCTCATGACTGAAGCGCCAGGCAACGGTCAGCCGATAGACGGACTCAAAGTGACGTCGGAAAACGGCTGGTTCGCCGTCCGCCCGTCGGGCACCGAGGATGTGTATAAAATTTACGCCGAGAGCTTCAAGAGCCCCGAACACCTGAAAAATATACAGGAGGAAGCGCGCGAGATCGTGTCCGCAGCGATAGCAAAATTGTAGATTGTTCGTCAGCTCACTTTACTTTGAGTCCTGAAGCGTTTATAGCAGGCGTTCCGACTCACGATAGAGCGGTTTTTCTGCTTGACGCGGCGGGCTGGATGGTTGACGCTGTCGCTTGCGGCAAAGGGCGCGTGGCGCAAGAGACGCAAGGAAAGGGAACAAATTTGTTCGAAACAAAAAACGCGATGCGGATATAACGGTTTATTTTCAGAATAAAGGTTGGAATGTCATAAGAATTTGGGAATGCGAATTAAAAGATGAAGTGATCTCAGCAAAATTATCATTTTTGAACTTACACTGACCTCGATATTAAATAGTGACGGCTGCCGTGCCGCCGAGTCGCTTTGAATAACTCTATCACGCCTGATTCAAGAATGTGCCGGGAGGAATGACGATCGATCCCTATGCAGTATCCCTTAAGCAATTTTTACCTTAAACGGGATGGTATCATAATAAAAAGGAAGAAGCGCCGGAATACGGCCGCAGACGGAGAGATGAGATCGGGCGGCGTTCCCGCGCCATTAATAAGGAAGCGCTGATTCGCTTAAACGGCATTTTGCCGCTTAGGGATGCGGGCATTGCAAGGGTTTAAATCTTCATCCTTCAGGCCCCTAACGATAAATCAGCATTTCCATAAATTGGACGTGATGTTTTTGGATAACCTCGCCGTGCGCGTGTCAGTGAACACCATCGCCGTCAATGTCGCTCTTTCCGTGTTCAAACTGTTTGCCGGAGTGAGTTCGAATTCCGGGGCCATGCTGTCCGACGCGGTACATTCCATATCGGACGTTTTCAGTACCGTTGTTGTGATAATAGGTGTGCGCGTGTCCGGCAGATGCGCCGACGAAAAACATCAGTACGGTCACGAGCGCTTCGAGAGCATTGCGGCGGTTCTGCTCGCGGTCATGCTGGGCGCCGTCGGAATAGGGATCGGTTACGGAGGGCTGCGCAGAATTTTCGTTACGGAAGCCGCGGATCGCACGGTTCCCGGCAAGCTTGCCCTCGCCGCGGCGATTTTTTCCATCCTCGTGAAGGAGGGCATGTACTGGTATACCCGCGGCGCGTCGAAGAAGATCAATTCCGGCGCTCTGATGGCGGACGCTTGGCACCACCGTTCGGACGCGTTCTCTTCGGTGGGCAGCTTCATGGGAATATTGGGCGCCCGCTCGGGATATCCCGTTCTCGACCCCGCAGCTGGAGTGGCGATCTGCTGTTTCATTCTCAAGGCCGCTGTTGAAATTTTCGTGGACGCCGTCCGAAAGATGACTGACGAAGCGTGCGACGATGAAACCATAAAACGGATCGAGGCCTTGATTATCGGCCAGAATGGGGTGATGGGGATAGACTCTCTCCAGACCAGACGCTTCGGAGAGCGCGTTTACGTGGACGTTGAGATAAGCGCGGACGGAAATTCGACTCTGTCGGAGTCTCACGGGATAGCGGAACGAGTTCACGACGAAATAGAAGCCGCGTTTCCTGCCGTGAAACACTGCATGGTTCACGTAAACCCCGCGAAAAATGATATAATCTCGTGACAGGCGATATTCGCGTTTCAGGAGGAATTACCTTTGGATGATTCGCAGGGTTCTGGAATAATACGCGGTCTCAGGCACAGCATGGTTCCGTTTGTGACTCTTCTGTGTCTGTTCGTGGCGCTGGCGGGACGCGTGATATGGCCTCTCGCTTCCGCGTTGTCGTGGGCGGCGGTGCTGTCGTTTTTCACGTATCCCCTATATCGGTTCCTGTATGTAAAGGTGCTGCGCGAGAAGCTGTCGTACGTAGCGGCCGGACTCAATACGTTTTTGATGCTGTTTTTGCTGGTGCTGCCCATGATAGGGCTTGCCGCGACGTTCATCAGGGAACTTGGACGGGTTTACCAGTTTTTCGTAACGTGGTTCCCGACCGTGAGGGATCTCCCCCTGAGTTCGATTTTGTCTCTGCCTCAGCTCGACTGGATATTGTCGAAATACCCCGACATCTTGGAACTCCCGATGTGGAGCGATATCGCGGCGAATCTTCCCGGTATTATCACATCGCTCATGACAAAATTGTCTGGAGAACTTGTGGGCAACGCCTTTTTATTGGGTTTCAACCTGCTAGTAATCACGGTTGGAACGTTTTTCCTCACTCACGACGGGGAAAAACTCTTGCGTTTTGTGGAAGAAATACTGCCCCTGTCCTCATCTGAAAAAGAAGTGTTTTTCCTGCGGGTGAAACAGATGTTGTACGCGATTTTCTACGGGATAATAATGACGGCCGGTATTCAGGCCACGCTCGGAGGTCTTGGGTGGTGGTTCACCGGGCTCCCCAATCCGGTTCTTTTCGGTCTTATAATGTTCTTTCTGGCAATGCTGCCTTTCGTAGGGACGCCGACGGTCATAATACCCGGCGCCATCTACCTTTTTATAAAAGGCGACGCCAAAAACGCCGCGATACTGCTTGCGTGGGGCTTTATGGTAGTGAGTTCCATCGACAACCTGCTGCGCCCTCTTTTCATTTATGAAGGCACAAAAGCTCACGTCCTGATGATATTCATCGGCATACTCGGCGGTATATCCACATGGGGTTTTTTAGGTCTCTTTATGGGACCGCTGGTTCTCTCGATCGCCTACTTCATGCTTCGCCTGTATCACACGGCCGCCTCCCCGGCCGAGACTCCGCCGCAGGGCGAATAAAACCGCAGAAAAAAGCAACAAGGTGATCGGCCGGATAAGATAGGGTTTGAAAATATTCTATTTGTTAGGAACTTTGATATATGCAGTATGTATCCCTGAAATTCAAAATCAGTTTCTCAAATTGTTTCTTTGCAGCCGTTCATTCGCGGATTTTAGCGTAAATGCCATTTTCTTTGTCGATCACAAGACAGAGGTATGTGATCTTATTCTTTTTTTCCTACAATAATAACTTAGCATCGTAAGCATATTCAATTCCGCGAATGGCTTTATAATTAGCGGCTTCCATCGCTGATGAAAGCTTCTGTATCTGAAACATCACTTAACGCCAGCGGGGTTTATTATTTCTTTTGGCCGTGGTTTCAGGATCAGAGCGATATCTTGACATTACTGGCAATCAATGATAATATAATACATATTAATTAGATATGTTTAATAATATTATTTCAGGGTGATTTTATGTTTCAATTTATATCAAAGCGTCTGGTCTTTATGTTACCTATCCTTGTCGTTGCTTCGCTGCTCATTTTTTTTATGATGAGAATAGCTAATCCCGATCCAATAGCGGCAGTCGTTGGAACGCGTAGACTGAGTGATAAAAGCCGTGCCGCGTTAGCACGTGAATTTCATCTGGATAAACCATTATTCAAACAGTATGAAATTTGGATAAATGGTATGTTGCGTGGAGAATTTCCCCGAAGCTTCAAATACAGAGAACCGGTCG
>JAISYN010000249.1 GCA_031269915.1 Synergistaceae bacterium | reverse complement strand
GAGCACCGAGGTGATCTCAGAAGTGAGCGCGCCATGCTAGCGTTAAACAACTTCAAGGCGCTAGTTGACAATGCCTATATTTCCGAAGCCGTTTTGACTTACAGCCAGGACGACTCATACCGGGTATTCCTCAATGGAGACGCCCTGTTTGCGGTCACGGGTATGCCTGTTTGGGCCGCGGACTACGGCGGCACAGAAAAATACGGTTTCCTGGAACCGCTGACAGTAAGCGGCAAGCAAGGCTTCCAACAGGTGGCGGTAAACGTCTTCTACATCTATTCGGACGAAAATAACGACGACGCAAGGGCCCTTCTCAAGTGGTGGATGGAAAACAACTATGAGCAATGGTCCGTCGGCGAAGACTTTAACATCCCGGCACGCGCCGACTACTGTCAGGAGTTGTACAAAAACAGCCCTCTTTTGAGTGCTTTCTACGACGCCACACTTGGTTCCGGCAGAATCGAAATGGATACCGCCCCTTTTGACACTCAGGACGAGACGGCTTCCGCGTTTGACAACACAGCCGTCATGGGTGATGTCCTGACGTCCCTGCTAAACGGCAAATCTCCCGAGGAAGCCGCCGACATCGGCAACAAAATCGTTGACGATATTTACATTCGATACGGTTATTGAAAGGAGGATTTGTCGTGGAAAAAGTTAATGTCGGCATCATCGGTACCGGCAATGTCGCAGAGATGCATGCTCAGGCGTATGTCAACAATCCGAATGCCAATTTAATCGCCGTCTGCGGGCGTCACGGCGACAACGCAAAGCGCTTTGCCGAACGTTTTGGCGTCCCCAAAGCCTTTACGAGCCTGGAAGAAATCCTGGCCGTGCCGGAATTGAAAGCGGTCAGCGTCGCTACCGCCAATTCCGACCACGGTCCCAGCACTATTGCCGCGCTCAACGCCGGAAAACACGTCATTGTGGAAAAACCCATGGCGCTTTCTTGCGATGAAGCACGGCTGATGCACGAAGCGGCGGAGCGCAGCGGAAAGCTCTTGATGGTCGGCATGAAGTACCGTTTCACAAAGGATTTTCAACTCTTACGTGATATGGTGGCAAACGGTGAATTCGGTGAGCTTTACTATGCGGAAATGTGGGCGCACCGCCGCCACGGGCATCCCGGCGGTACTTTTGCCATTAAAGCGGATGCGGGCGGGGGAATCTTGTTCGACTGTGGTTCTCACTTCCTGGATGATTACTATTTTGTCGCCGGCAAGCCCAAAGCAGTCTCCGTCTACTGTGCCAATTACAATAAGCTGGGTATGCGTCCCGGAATCCGCGACGCGCGCTTTTACATTTCCAGGGCTTCCGACGGCACCGAACCGAATGAAGTGGAAGACTTGAGCCTAAGCGTTATCCGTTATGACAACGGCTCGGTTATGAATATGCCTTTGAGCTTTGCTTTGAACGTCGAGGCGAAGAACGGTGAGGAAGCGGGCTATCGCTTTTGCGGCACAAAAATGGGCGCGGCTCATGATGACGAGAGCTTGAAATTATTCTCCGACCTGCATGGCTATATGACCAATACGTCCTTCTATACTTCCATGGTTCACAACTACCTGGAAGAGTTTGAGATGGAGATGATCAACTTTCTCGGCGCGATCCGCGGTGCGGAAGAATGTCTGAGTCCTTCGGAAGACGGCGTTGAGGTCATGCGCGTTCTGGAAGCTCTTTACAAATCCGCGGAAACCGGACACGAAGTTATCATCGAACGCTGACACAAAACGTAAAAAAGCGGCGGATGGTTTTGTCCCGCCGCCGCTTGCAAACTTTGGTAAGCAACAGGGAGGCACGATTTGAATGAATTATTATGATTCGCTCAAAAATCGCGAGCAATTCTCGATCCTTCAAATCTGTGATTTGGATAGAAAAAGCGTCGAAATTCTAGCGCGTTTCGATCATGTCATCGAAGCCCCCAATTGGGCCAAAGACGGCAAAGCATTGATCTACAACGCAAAAGGCAAAATCTATAGATTTGATCTTGCTTATAAAACAGAAAGTACAATCGCCACCGGCGAAGCCGACACCTGCAACAATGACCATGTGTTCAGTCCGGACGGCAAGTCCATCGCGGTCAGCAGCGGAAAAGACGGGGATTTTCTGTCCAGAATATATACGGTGGATCTGTCCACAGGGGAAAGCCGGCTTGTGACGCCACAGCCCCACAGCTATTTGCACGGTTGGTCTCCCGACGGAAAGACCCTGGCTTTTTGCGGCGCACGGGAGTACGGAGGCCGGTTGGAGTGGGATGTATACACTGTGCCGGTCACTGGCGGAGAAGAAACCCGTCTGACCGATTCCGAGGGCTTAAACGACGGGCCGGAATATTCTCCCGACGGAAAATATATCTGGTTTAACTCCCTGCGTACCGGCATGATGCAAATATGGCGCATGAAAGCGGATGGCGGCGAACAGACGCAGATGACCTTTGATGATACTATGAACGCATGGTTCCCTCATATTTCACCGGACGGAGAGAAGGTTGTCTATCTGGCCTATCACAAAGGCGATCTTGAACCGGGCGAACATCTGCCGGACAAAAACGTAGAATTGCGCATGATCCCAAGCCGCGGCGGAGAAGAAAAAACAGTGCTGAAGCTGTTTGGCGGGCAAGGTTCGATCAATGTCAACAGCTGGTCGTCTGACAGTAAAAAATTTGCGTTCGTAAGCTACGGGGAAATGAGAGTGAACTTTTGAAGGAAATATTATGCGCGTGCTTTGTATAGATGTCGGCGGTTCTTATATCAAACCAGCGGTGATTGATTCTTCCGGGAGAATGATGCTGACGCGGATCGTGACCCCGATGGAAAACCTTGAGGCTTTCCTCAATGCAATACGCGCGATCTATCTTTCGGCCGGCGGCATTGACGGAATTGCCCTGAGTATGCCCGGCGTCATTGATGAGATTACTGGATTTATGTATACAGGGGGCGCTTTGTGTTTTATTCAAAACCTGGACATGATACGGTATGTTCAGGCGATATGCGGCGGACTTCCGGTTTCTGTATTTAACGACGCCAAATCCGGTGCTATAGCGGAACTGGAATCCGGCGCCCTGAGGGACGCGCAAAGCGGCGTCATCATGACTATTGGCACCGGCTTGGGCGGAGCGGTGATCCATGAGAGAAAAGTGATTGCAGGAAGTCACCATTTCGCCGGTGAGTTTTCTTTTATTTTGGTTAGAGACAATGAGCCGGGCAAACCCTATAAAACCATCGGCATGTCCGGCGGCAGCAACCGAGTGGTTGAGCTGTACCTGCTAAAAACCGGACATAGGGATGACAAGCTCATTCCTGAAGATGTTTTCCGGTTTGCGGAGACAGGCGACAACGCGGCATCGGCAGCCATTGCCGATTACTGTGACGAGCTATCTGTCATCCTCGCTAATATACAGTGCGTCACAGATCCCGAGATCATTGCCATTGGCGGCGGCATCAGCGCGCAAGCGATGTTCGTCGCGCTCGTAAAGGAGCGAGCGGCGAAATTGCAAAGGGACAGCGGAAGCATGGCGTACGGTATGCCCGCAATCCGGGTTGAAGCGTGCAGATATCGGGACAATACCATGGGAGCTTATTATCTGTTTTTAAGGCAACATCCGCAGAGATGAAATCCGTGGATCGCGCGTAATGACGCGAGTTTCAAATGAAAGGATGAGCAAAATGCTGAGATCAGATTTTTTGTGGGGCGGCGCGGTGGCCGCCAACCAATTGGAAGGCGCCTATGATTTGGACGGGAAGGGTTTGTCCTCGGCCGACTGCATGACGGCCGGCGCGATTGACCGGGCGCGGGAGTATACCGACGGCGTTGTGCCGGGCAAATACTATCCCAGCCACAATGCCATAGATTTTTATCATAGATACCCGGAAGATATCGCGCTGTTTGCGGAAATGGGGTTTAAAGGTTTCCGCACCAGCATCGCATGGAGCCGTATCTATCCCAACGGTGATGACGCGGTGCCCAATGAGGCGGGGCTGAGCTATTACGACAGCTTATTTGACGAATGTCTGAAATACGGTATACAGCCGGTCATAACACTGTCCCATTATGAGACGCCGTATGCTCTTGTTCAAAAATACGGCAGTTGGAAAAACCGAAAACTGATTGAATTTTTCCTCAAGTACTCTCGTACAGTTTTTGAACGCTATCGGGAAAAAGTCAGATACTGGATGACGTTCAATGAGATCAACTGCATATGCATGAATCCAGCGATGACAGCGGGCATGAGGGAAAAGGACCCGCAATTGATTTATCAGGCCGCGCATTATCAATTGCTTGCCAGCGCGATCGTCGTTAAAATGGGGCATGAAATCAATCGAGACTTCCAAATCGGCATGATGATGACGTACCCGCTTTCTTACGCGAAAACTTGCAATCCATTGGATAACCTTGCCAATATGGAAGAGATGGACCGGCATTACTATTTTTCCGACGTACAGTGCCGAGGATACTATTCAAATAAAGCGAAAGAGTATCTTAAAAAGATGGGTGTCACCATTGATGCAGAACTTGGGGACGATGAAATTCTTCGCGAAGGCATCGTCGATTATATTGGATTCAGCTATTACGTGAGCATGGTTTCATCTGCGGAACCTGATGCCAGGAGTGCAGAAGGGAACTTGCTTCGAGGCGGGAGAAATCCTTATTTGAAAGCGACGGATTGGGGCTGGCAAATCGACCCGGTCGGTCTGCGCTTATCTTTAAACAATTTGTACGACCGTTATCAGAAACCGCTGTTTATTGTAGAAAATGGCCTCGGTGCAGAGGATTCGATTGAGGCTGACGGAGCAATCCATGACAGCTATCGCGTCGATTACCTGAGACAGCATGTCAAAGCGCTGCGGGAGGCTGTGGAAGAGGATGGCGTCGAGGTAATAGGCTATCTGCCCTGGGGTTGCATTGATCTGGTATCAGCAGGTACAGGAGAGATGAAAAAACGCTACGGCTTTATACATGTAGACAGGAATAATGACGGGTCAGGGACACTGAAGCGCCGAAAAAAAGATTCTTTTTACTGGTATAAAAAAGTCATCGAGAGTAACGGCGAGAATTTAGATTGAGTTAGCGCTCTGAAACGGTATCAGCGGTTTGATCTGAATCGCATCATGTGGAGGTTGTCGATATGGCTGATATTTTACTGAAAAATATCAAGAAAATTTATCCCGGAAACGTCGTTGCGGTCCGTGACTTCAACCTGGAAATAAAAGACAAGGAATTTGTAATACTGGTAGGCCCGTCCGGCTGCGGAAAATCCACGACATTGAGGATGATTGCCGGATTGGAGGGTATATCGCAGGGAGAATTGTATATCGGCGGCAAACTGGTTAACAATATGGCGCCCAAAGACAGGGACATCGCAATGGTGTTCCAAAACTATGCCCTATATCCGCACATGACGGTTTATAAAAACATGGCGTTCGGACTGACTATGCGCAAAATGCCCAAAGAAAAGATCCGTCAGAAAGTGGAAGAAGCCGCGAAAATCCTTGATATCGAACAGTTATTGGACAGAAAACCGAAAGCATTGTCCGGCGGACAACGTCAGCGCGTTGCTTTAGGCCGCGCGATGGTGCGAAATCCGGCGGCGTTCCTTTTGGATGAGCCTCTTTCAAATCTGGACGCAAAGTTGAGATCCCAGATGCGCACCGAACTCTCTAAATTGCATAAAAGCCTCGGGGCCACGTTTGTTTATGTCACCCACGATCAGACGGAAGCCATGACCATGGGCGACCGCATTGTCGTGATGAAGGACGGCTATATCCAGCAAATCGACGCGCCGTACAATTTGTACAGCAAGCCCCGCAACATATTCGTCGCGGGTTTTATCGGCGCGCCTCAGATGAATTTCATAAACGGTGCTGTCGTGAAGACAGAGAATGGCTATGCCGCCGAATTTGCAGGATGCGGAGTCCTGTTGCCGGAAAGCAGATGCGTAAATATAGGCCCATACGAAAACAAAGAGGTCATTTTCGGAATCAGACCAGAGGACATTTCTGTTGGGCTCAGGAGATCGGATGCTGTTGAACTGCGCGTCGATGTGGCGGAACTGATGGGCGCCGAAATGTACTTGCACTGCGTTTTTTCAGGAAACGAGCTGGTCGTCAGAACACCTTTCATCGAAGGATGCGAAATAGGCAGTATGGTGAATGTGAGGTTTGATCCAAATAAAATACATATTTTTGACAAGGAAACTGAGGTGGCCATCATCAATTAGCGTTTGACGTGAGACATTTACGCCGTTATCCGAGTCTTAAGAGCCTGTTTAATATCTCCTTATACCCATTTTTTGTAGGCTTTCCGTTATGCTTCATCAACACCAGTTACATAATTTCTCCGATTATGTGAGGTTTTCGCACCCTAATCATGGCATGGGCCTCATGGGTTGTTGTTTTTGACGATACAATTTTACCCTAAAATGAGCCCCATGCCGCTTCTTTTTTGCCTGTTTTTGTCGTTTTTTATTGAATTTTCAAGGGTCCAGACGCTGTTGAGCTACTGCGAAAGATGAGGTAAAACACAAAAAGAAGCGGTATAGAATACAAAAAATATTTCATCCTTGACCACCATCCTTTTCGCAGGCTATTTTAACGAGTCAAGGGCGAACGCCGGGACTTCGGCGGTTATTTTGGCGAATTTCGCTGATTTCGCGATAACGCTTTTCATTTGTTCTATCGCGGCGCAAGGCTTCGTTCCGCGCTCAGGCGCATTGCCGCGCGTTTCCGGCGCGGCACCCTCTTTCGGGTACATACCAGCTTCAGTGTCGAACAGCACTCGCCTTTTTTTACGATGAACCGCGCTCGCGTGACGGGATAGGCAAGAAGCGCGCCCACGGCACGGACAACGGTGATCAGGGCGGCGTCCTCCGCGTCTGGCTGGATATGTTTTATGCTGAACGTGCGATGGCGCTCACGCCCGTCAGGGAAATGCCCTGTACAAATCTGTACGCCAGCCGGCAGCTTACAAACTCGAATTGAGACATCGCATCCACCTCCGTAAAAATTTTTTTCAACCAATATCGCGTTTATCCCGTTGATAGGTTTTGGCAAATCTTGATCAGTGAGCCCAGGCAGCACGATAGGAACGATATAAGCTTCATTCAACCACGCTGCGCCTAACTCAAAC
>JAISYN010000232.1 GCA_031269915.1 Synergistaceae bacterium | reverse complement strand
CGGCAATCCGGTGATGCGGCACAGCGTGTCGTGGCGAACTTTTCCGTCCACGCGGTAGCTGTTGCGCAGAAGTCCGTAAGGGTTCTTCCGGTGGGTCTGAATCTCGAGGTGGTACGGTGCTGTTTCTCTAGACATGGCAATTCTCCTTAGTATGTCCACAGTATAGCACATAATCAGTTCTATGTCAAGATATATTTATTCAAAAGTATGGCTACATATAGAAGTCGAAAAAATGGCGTAGACATTGATTTCTCAAATGCTACGCCATTTCACCTATCAGGAAAATGCGATTAGAGTACACAAACATATCGCGAAAAAACGCCCGTATCCGCTGCAATTGCAACGGATACGGGCGTTTTTTCGCTGTCAAACCCCAAAATGAAACCTTAGCCGTTCACTTTCGGCAAGTCCCCTATATAGAGGGTTTTGCCCAGAGGGGCCAATACTTTAAGCACGGTGTCCAACTGCGGGCTGGTATAGCCCTTTTCCATTCGTGCAATGATAGGCTGTTTAACGCCGCTCATCGCTTCAAGCTTCTTTTGGGATATGTCGCGCTCCTGCCTTGTGTGGATTAGTTCAACCATTATAGCTACGCGCAAATTAGAAGCGGCTCTTTCCTCCGGCGGCAGGAGCGTTTCCCGCACTTCTTCCCACGTTGCGCCGATTGCGTCTGCCCCTCTTTCTTTGAAGTCCGCATATTCGGCTTTGGCTTGCCCCACTTCTGCGTCATATTGTTTATTCATCGTCTTTGCCCCTTTCTGTCCAGTCGGTCAGCTCTCTTTTGGCTTGGTCTATTTCCTTCTGCGGCGTTTTCTGTGTTTTCTTCGTGAAATGGTGGAGGAGTATAAAGCTGTCGCCGTCCCACGCCGCGAACAATATTCGGCTTCTTATCGGTCTAAGCTCCCATATTTCGCCGTCTAAGCGCTTAATATAAGGCTCTCCCGCCGCTGTCCCCACTTCCCGCAATACGTCCACATAGTCATAAATCTTATTGGCGTTTATGCGTCCGTCCTTGTTGCTGCTCTTTGTGAGGGCGGTTATATAATCAAGTACGGGCGTTTTGCCTTTGCGGTCCTTGTAAAAAACGATATTGAACACGATTGGATTTTCCTCCTCGCAGTCTTATTATACTCGAAAGTTATCGTCTTGTCAAACACTTTTAAGTTATTGCTTTTAAGTTGTTGCCCTAAAACAAATTTTTTGCCTGTAATGGAAATATGCCGCTGAACCGTCCATGACGGGGGCACAAACGCTTTGCCTCGCCCCATATTCTATGGTAAAATAACCGCAAAAGGCGCGGTTATTATACGGATTGGAATGCCGTGCGATTTTTTCGCCTTCGGCGAAAACGCACATGGCGGATACCATAAACGGCTTCGCTGCGCTCCGCGTTTATGGCATACCATTTGCGGAAGCCCGGAAACGCCTTGAAAACAGGCGTTTCCGGGCTTTTTCCGTCACTAGCGGGTCACTAACGCCAGGGCATCGGCGAGTTCCTGCAGGGTCTTGTGCGTGTAGACCCGCTCCCCGACGTCCCTGCTCGCATGCCCCATCATCAGGTCGATGCACTTCTTGTTCGCCCCCGCCGAATCCAGCAGGCTCCTGAAGGTATGGCGGCATTCGTGCGGGGTGTGGCTCATCCCATGGGCCTTCATGAAGCCCCTCCAGAAGGCGTAGTACCGGGTCTGGCCCAGCTTCCTGCCGCCCAGGGAGATCAGGTGCTTGTTCCCTTCCTCGGCCCGCTTCTTCACAAAGCCGAAGATCAGGGGGTGGATCGGGACGATCCTGTCCCTCCCCGCCTTGGTCTTCAGCCCGCCTTTGATCCATTTTCCTTCAAGGCTTACGTTTTCGGTCTCGATGCCCAGGAGCTCGTTGATCCTGAACCCGCTGTAGATGAGCATCAGGACGGTATCGGCGAAATCCTCCGCCTGGTGCTCCCAGACCAGATCGATCTCGGCCCTGGCGAAAGGCCTCTTTGAGGTCTCGGGGATCGGCGCGGCGTGGATCAGCTCCGAGTTCCTCCTGCCTATTATGTCCAGCTCCATCGCGTAGAGGTCAAGCTTCCCGAACAGGTTCTTGATGCTCCCCTGGGTGGAGTACCCATGGCCGCACCCGTCGATCATCTGCTGCATCTGGTAGGCCTTGACGGATTTGTAGGGCATGCCGTGGAGCGGGGCGCAGTGCGCCATCGCCGCCCTGTGGCTTCCGGCCGACGACGCCGACATCTTGGGGAAGTCCCTCGCCGACCATCTGTCGAACAGCTCCCGCATCGTGATCTTGGCGAGGTCGATGTCGTAGGGGTCGCGGTTGTACTCGGCCAGCGCCATCAGGCCTTCCTCGCGGGTCCTGAAATAGCCGATGACGAGGTAGACCGGGTAGCCCCGCTCGTCGCGCTCTTTCGTCTTCCGGGCGCAGTACGGGCGGCGCCGGCTGCCCGACAGCTTCACGACCGATCCGTATCCGTTTGGGTTTCTCATGAAAATCACGTCCTTTCAAAAAAAATACATGGCATTTTTTTCTATCAGGATTGTATTTCGATCAACGTAAGAAAGCAATATCCGCCAAAAGCCCACGCGCAGACGCTTCAAGCCGTTTCCGCCTTTCAGCGTTTTGATATCGCCCGCCGGAATTTCGCTTATGGCTTTGCGTATGCGTTCCCGAGTCTGCTTGTCGAGACGTTCTATCGTTTTTGCGGCATCCTTATAGTAAATGATGTTCATAATCAAATTTTCCAAAGTTCACGAAGGTTATGTTTCCTAAGCGTTTCTCAATTCTTTTTTGGGCGCGTGCTTGGCCGCTTTCGGCATCTGTTTCATTTCCTTTTCGCGTCACGCTTCCATTCACCGTTTGTTTTCAAGCGCGGAAAAATGTTCTTCCGACCGCGTGTCGCCTTCGCCTATGTGCGACAGTTCGTGTTCGGCGGCCTTCAGCATGGCCTCGTCGGACAGATGGTCGTTCAGGGTGACGGTGTAGTCCCCCTCCGTGTCCTCCATGACAAACGCCCTTATATGGTACGGCATCCGCGAAACGCGGCAGTACACGTCATTCATCGTCCGCGCCTTCCGGCCCCGCGCCTCCTAGTTTTTTGATGTTTTTGGCGTTCAGCGCGGAAACCGCGCTTTTGCCCGTCTGCTTTTCGTACTGCAGACGCGCCGCCTTCGCAACGCTTCCGCCGCGCCGCGCGACGCCTTTGTGCTCGGTCATGGTCTCCGGGCCGTCCTGACGGGTTATGTCGGCCGTCGTGACCTCGGCCAGCATGTTCAGCACCAGTTCCACGTTTGTCATGTTGTCCCGAAGGCTTTCCTTTTTCAGCCCTTTCAGTTCCTTGTACTGCCGCGTCGTCCTGCCCGCCCACGCCCGCGTGATCTCGTCGGTCAGGATCGCGAAGTCGCGTTTGTCGGTCACGCCGTGCTTTTCCCATTCGTCGGTAAGTTCCTTGCGGACTTCAATGCTTTTCAGCCGTTGGTTGATCCAGTTTCGGGAATAGCCCTTTTTGAGATAGGTTTCAAGCGCGCGGTCGATGGCAAGCTCCGGATCGGCGGTTTCGTCGATGCGTTCGCGGCCGATCTGCGCGAGCCACATCTTGAACGGCTCGGCTTTCGGCGACGGGATGGATTGAATCAGGCGCAGAAGCTGCTCTGTGTCGGCAACGTCCGTCATGCGCTTTTTGCCGTCGGGCGCGATCATTTTCAACTGGTGACAATTTGTCACCAGTTCGCTCCCTTCTTCCGAAAGGCGTTGCTTCAGCTTGTTCCAATATTTGCGTCCGGTCTGATAGTCATTGTCTGTCAGCACACCAATCACATCAACGACGGAAAAATACCATTCTTCCTTTTCCGCGTCCCACTCGGCGCGGACGCGCCTGTCCTCAAAGAGCTTGACTGAGTTGCCTTTGTCCATGTTTTTAGTCCTTTCCGTTCGACGGTTCTACTCGTCGTCGGAGCCTTTTATCCTTTTCGCCATCTCGGCGAGGAATTCAAGATCGCTTTTGTCAAGATTTCTTGAAGCGTCGAACAGCACGCGCATTCCGGGCGTCCTGTGCAGCGCCTCGGCCAGCTCGTCCGTCTCGGCGTCGGCGTAGTAGGGCTCGTCAACGTTTTTTCTCCATTCGTCGGTCGAAGAATCCGCTTTCCTCATCCTTTTCAATTTTGATCGCCTGAAACTGAGGGCAAGCCATAGTCTCGGCGTTCTCGCGGAATATCCGCAAATCGTGTTGGCTCGGAGTATGGCGCAACCTGTCATCGCGG
>JAISYN010000198.1 GCA_031269915.1 Synergistaceae bacterium | reverse complement strand
CTCCGCGAAATGCCCCTCCGGTATGTATTCGCACCCTGTCCTTGGATACGTAAAGTATCCGGCTTCGTAGAGCTTCTGCGCGTGCGCAAGCGTGTCCGTGATGTCATACTTTTTGCTCGCCGCCATTTGCAGCTTCGAGAGGGAATAAGGAAGCGGTGGGGAGGCCGAACGATGTTTTTTTACGACCGACACGACGGAACCCGAGGCTCCGTCGAGCTTTCGAGCGATGTCAAAGGCGGTTTCTTTATCGGTGATCTTCCTATCATCGTTGAAACTGCCCGAATAGGCGTCATTGGGTAGCCACTTCCCGTACAGTTTCCTGCCGCCGTCAAGGGACAGCGTGGCGGTCAAATCGTAGTAGACAGAGGGGACAAAACTTTGTATCTCCCTGTCCCGCGCAACGACGAGCCCGAGCGTCGGCGTCTGGACACGCCCGACGCTCAAGACAGAGACTTTGTATCCCGCTTCCCTCAGACTGACCGTGACAAATCTGGTCATCGCAAGCCCTACGAGATAGTCGGCTCGCATTCTGGCTTGCCCCGCCAGGTATTCGCCTTTGTATTCGGCGTTGTCTTTCATATTGGACAGCGCTTTCCGTATGGCGTCCGGGTTTACGTCGTTGAGCCGAAGGCGCTTAGTTTGGCCCTTCCACCCACAATGCTCCAAAATCTCGTCGATCAAGGTCTGGCCTTCCCTATCGCCGTCGCCAACGTTCACGACGACATCTGAGGCAGAAAGACCATGTATCAGTTTCTTCAAGCCAGAAAACAGGGCTTTCGTTCTTTCCTTCTCTTTGAGCTTCCATTTGTCCGGCACGTACAGGAGCGTGTCACGGCCCCATTTTTTGTACGCCGGGTCATAATCCTCCGGCTCGCAAAGCTCTAACAAATGGCCGGAAGCCCACGCGACGATATCGCCGCCGCAGCGGATGAAATTTTCCTCTCTTTTTTTCGCGCCCGGCAGGACGTTCGATAAAGCTCTCCCGACCGACGCTTTCTCAGCCACGTAAATTATCAAAATTGCCCCTCCTGAGATTTATAGTCTTTTCAGGCGTTCGAGAACGCCGAATCCAATATGAAAAGGTCTGGTCTACGCTTTGAAGAAAAAATTCGCCGTGCTGTACGTCTTAATCACCTCGCTCTGCCTGCTCACGTCCGTATTCGTGGTGTTCCATGTCTTGGGCTACCGCGTCAACCGCTCAAGTTCCCTGCCCGGAAGCGTCTACCGAATAACCCCGCTTGAAGGGGACGAATCGCTGGTAACAGGCGATATCGTTCTCATCGATCTCTCGAAAATTTCAAATCCCGTCATCGACCGGGGAATGGAGCGCGGATACGTGAGCAAATCATGGAATCAGCCCATGCTCAAGCGGATCGGCGCCCTCCCCGGAGATTCCGTCGCTCTCAAAGACGGGTATTTGATCGTGAATGGCGAGGCGGCGGCGAAAATGACCGTCGCCTCGCGGGATTCCTTCGGCGGCGAGCTTGTTCCGTGGCCGACGCCCATCGTCCTCCAGCCAAATCACTACTGGCTCACTTCCGAACCTGAACGCGGTTTCGACTCCCGCTATTTCGGCCCCATCGACCGGAATGCCTTCACACACAAAGCAAACGCTGTTTTCTGATCGCCACCCCTCAGAAATACGGGAACGGAAAAACAACGTCTTGCTGGACGAAAATCCCCATCTTCTTTCCGGGCCGGATCGTGATAGTCGGCTGAATGTCGGCGGCTTTGTTCATGATCTTCGCCCCCATGTCGATAATGGAGCCCGCCGCGCTTTCGGCGGCCACGTCGCGCGGGCTTTTGTTCTCGCTGTTGCCGCTCGAATCGCTGTCGTACACTATTTCAGCGCCCGCCACGAACACGGAGGCCAGAAGCGCGGATTTCAGCATCGTCCCCCAATGCTCGTTTACCCTGCCGGACAAACCCGAATACCCCGCCTGGTCAATTCCCGGACTGCCGGCGATATCGAGCGTCGTGCCGTTCGGGAATATCAGCCTGTTCCAGACGAGCAGGACGCGCCGCTGCCCGAACGTCACTTGGCTGTCGTAGACGCCCAGAATCCGAGTGCCTTTGGGTATGAGTACGTGTTTCCCCGTCGCCGTGTCCCATACGTTCTCAGAAACTTGGGATATCACGTTGCCGGGAAGGTCGGAGTTTATGCCGGATATGAGAATCCCCGGTATCAAGGTGCCAGCCTTTAGCTCATACGGGAACTGCTGGGGAACCGGCAGGCTGTCCGAATACCCCTGCGGCGTGAGCGAGCCGCCGCCCTTCGAGCCCCGGAGAAAATCCTGCTTTTGGGCTTGCCCGTTGGCGTCGGGCGTCTGTCCCTGCTGGAGCAGCGCCGCTAAATTAGCGGAATCCATGACAGACGGACTGCCATTCATTCCGGGATTGTTGGACGACACGGCGCCTTTGCCGCCGCCATTCGCCGCGTCAGCGCCGGATTCCGTCTTAAAGTCATCAACCACCGGCTTCGCGGTCAACGCTTGGAGCTTCAATGTACGCAACGTGCTGGCGGCTTGGGCGTCGTTTTTGTCGCTGTAAAATCGTGGAATCGCGGAAAAATGCTCTTGAATCGGCGGTCTCCGCTCTCCCTCTATCAATATCTTCTGTATCTTCGTCTCCGGTACTGGAACCGGAGACGGTTCAGGCGTTTTTCTGTCTCGCCTCATGCCCGCCGCCAGTTCCGCGAAGCCGGAGGGTTGCGGAGCGCGGTAATCGCGCCCCGTTTCGCTCCTTGAATAGCCCGGCTTGCTGAAATCCGCCTGCGTCGCTATGCAAAAAAGGACTATCGCCACGAACGCGAGGAAAGCGAAGATAACGCGCTTGCCGTAATGTTTCGTCTTTTTTCCGCTCTGCCCGACATTCGGCCCGTTCTGTTCTCCTTTTTCCTGTTCGTTTCTCATCTCAGCCGGATATTTCCTTTCTCGCCTGTATTGACATCAGGAAGCGGCGCTATTTTTTCGGTTTCAGCCGTCACAGAATACTCGCTTACATTACCGCCGCGCCTCGCAAGCGCGCCGGAGCAGAACGCGAGACCGGTTCTCATCAGGAGAACGCCGAAACACAAGAGACATATCAGCCATGCCAGCCTCGGCAGCGA